>DATCFJ010000987.1:0-10939 GCA_036509605.1 Polyangiaceae bacterium
TTTGGTGAACGAGCGCTTGGCCGCGTTTACCGCCAAGAATGCCCGCAAATTGAATGATTCGATCGTCCCCGAGCGGGACCGCGAGTTCGAGTACTTCGGCCTGCGCACGCTGTACGACCGGTACCTGCTCAAGCACCCGAAAACGCGCCTGGTGATCGAGACGCCGCAACAGTTTTTCATGCGCATCGCCAGCGCGCTGGCCGAAAACGTCACTGACGCGCTCGAGCTGTACCGCCTGTTCTCGACGCTCGAGTATTTGCCGAGCTCACCCACGCTGTTCAACTCGGGCATGAAACACGAGCAGCTGTCGAGCTGCTTTCTGCTCGATTCGCCCGACGACCACCTGGAGCGGATCTACAAGAGCTACACGGACATCGCGCTACTCTCCAAGTTCTCGGGCGGGATTGGTCTCGCGTATCACCGCGTGCGTTCGCGCGGGTCGCTGATCGAGAGCACTAACGGGAAATCGAACGGTATCGTGCCCTGGTTGAAGACGCTCGACGCTTCGGTGTCCGCGGTAAACCAAGGCGGCAAGCGCAAAGGCGCCTGCGCCGTGTACCTGGAGACGTGGCACGCCGACATCGAGGCGTTCCTCGAGCTGCGCGACAATACGGGCGAGGAAGCCAGCCGTACGCACAACCTGAACCTGGCCAATTGGGTCAGCGATTTGTTCATGCGCCGCGTCGAAGCGGACGCGGATTTCAGCCTATTCGACCCAAAAGTGGTGCCGGAGCTTCCGGACCTGTACGGCGCAGAGTTCGAACGCGCGTACGAGGCTGCCGAGCGCGCGGGCTTGGCCGCCAAGACCGTCAAAGCGCGCGACCTATACGCACGCATGATGCGGACGTTGGCCCAGACCGGCAACGGTTGGATGACGTTCAAAGACAAGTCGAACCGCGCGTGCAACCAGACGGCGCTGCCGGGGCGCACCGTGCACTTGTCCAACTTGTGCACGGAGATTCTCGAAGTCACCTCGGGGAGCGAAACCGCGGTCTGCAACTTGGGCTCGATCAACCTCGGTCGCCACATGAAAGTGGAGGCCGACGGCACGCTCGGCTTCGATTTCGACAAGCTGGCTCACACGGTGCGCACGGCCGTCCCGCAGCTCGACCGCGTGATCGATCTGAACTTCTACCCCGTCACGGAGGCGCGCGCTTCCAACCTGCGCTGGCGACCGGTGGGCCTCGGCTTGATGGGCCTGCAAGATGTGTTCTTCCAGATGAAGCTGCCCTTCGACGCGCCCGAGGCGCGCGAGCTTTCTCGGAGAATTTCCGAGGAAATCTACTTCCACGCGCTGTCCGCGTCAGTCGAGTTGGCGATCGGCAAGGGCGCCCACGCGGCGTTCCCGGAAACGCGCGCGGCGCGCGGCGAGCTGCAGTTCGACGCCTGGGAGGGGCCAGTACCAACCAGCGAACGCTGGGTCACCTTGCGCGAGAAAGTGCGCACGCATGGCTTGCGTAACTCGCTCTTGGTGGCGATTGCGCCGACCGCGACGATCGCGTCGATTGCCGGCTGCTACGAGTGCATCGAGCCGCAAGTCTCGAATCTGTTCAAGCGCGAGACGCTGTCGGGCGATTTCTTGCAGCTGAACCGGTACTTGATCAACGAGCTCAAGGCGCGCGGCCTGTGGAACGAGGGCGTGCGTTCGCGGCTCAAGATGGCAGAAGGCTCGGTGCAAGGGCTCGAGGAGCTGCCGGAGAGCGTCCGCGCGGTGTACCGCACGGCTTGGGAGGTCCCGATGCGTTCGCTGATCGACATGGCCGCCGACCGCGGCGCGTTCATCGATCAAAGCCAGTCGCTGAACCTGTTCATCGAGAATCCGAACATCGGCCAGCTCTCCAGCATGTACTTCTACGCTTGGAAGAAAGGCCTCAAAACCACGTATTATCTGCGTTCGCGGCCTGCCACGCGCATCGCCAAAACCACGGTGGACGTGCCGTCGTCGCTGCCGCCGCGCGAGGGCGACCCGCACTCGGTGCACGGCTACACGCCCGTGCCGCCCGCGGTCGCCGCGGCCGTCCCTTTGATCGGAGCAGAGAGCGTTGCTACGGATGACGCCGCCGCTGTGGCCTGCTCGCTCGAAAATCCCGAGAGCTGCGAGGCTTGCCAATGAGTAGTGCGACGCGCCCCGCGAAGATCCTGGACCCCGGGCTGTGCCTGACGCTTCGGCCGATGGCCTACCCGACCTTCTTCGAGATGTACCGAGCGGCGATCAAGAACACTTGGTCGGTGGAAGAGGTCGACTTTTCGACCGACGTCGGTGATCTGACGCAGCGCATGGGTGAGCCGGAGCGTCACCTCGTGCACCGCTTGGTGGCGTTCTTTGCCACGGGCGATTCGATCGTCGCCAACAACCTGGTGCTGAATCTGTACAAGCACATCAACGCGCCGGAAGCGCGTATGTACTTGTCGCGCCAGCTGTACGAGGAGGCGCTGCACGTGCAGTTCTACCTCACGCTGCTCGACACCTACGTGCCGGATCCGGAAGACCGCGCGCGTGCCTTCGACGCGGTGGAGAGCATCCCTTCGATTCGGCGGAAGGCCGAATTCTGCAACAAGTATCTGGACTCGCTGGAAAACATCGGCAAGCTCGAGACACAGGCGGATCGCCGACGGTTCCTGCTCAATCTGATCTGCTTCGCGGCTTGCATCGAGGGCTTGTTCTTCTTCGGTGCTTTCGCTTACGTGTACTTCCTGCGTTCGCGTGGGCTCCTGCATGGGCTTGCCGCGGGCACCAATTGGGTGTTCCGCGACGAGAGCGCGCACATGGCGTTCGCCTTCGAGGTCGTCCGCACCGTGCGCGACGAAGAGCCGGATTTGGTCGACGCTCAATTCAAGGCGGACGTCTACAGCATGCTCGACGAAGCGATCGCTTGCGAAGTGCAGTTCGCCGAAGATCTGCTGGGCGGCGGCATCGCCGGCCTGTCCGTCTTCGACGTGACGCAGTACCTGCAATATTGTGCTGACCAACGCCTCGCCACGTTGGGCTTCGAGAAACACTATGGCACGAAGAACCCGTTTTCGTTCATGGCCCTCCAAGACGTGCAGGAAGTGACCAACTTCTTCGAGCGGCGCGTGTCCGCGTACCAAACCGGTGTCACCGGCGACGTGGCGTTCGACGTTGCCTTTTGAGTCAGCAGCGTTCGAAACCGAGACCGTAAACCAGCTGCTGCGCGCTCTTGATGTTCCACAGCCACGGCAACGTGAGGCGCGACGAAGCTAGCAGCGAGCCCAAACCCGAGGAGCTGAGCTGTGCCCGCAAGCTTGCGGGATCCGGGTTTAGGGCGATCTCGTGTTGGTTGATCGCGCTTTCGACGAAAGCTTGCAGCTCCGTGGCGGGTCGCTCCCGAAAATCCGAAAGTGCCGGAAGGTCATCCGACGAGAGCACATCGAAGGCCATGAAGCCCGCGCCGCCGGAGCGCGTTGAGCCAACTAGCGTCGCCAGGTGCAGGGCTGTCGTTGCAGCCACCACGCTGCTCGAAGTGGCCTCTGATACCACCCACGCCTCCTGATACGACAAGGCCAACTGGCTGAGCACGCAGGTCGACAGCGTCACGTCGAACGTTCGACCCAAGCTCTGGATCAAGCCGCGGGCAGCAAGCAGAACACTCTGACCGAGCTCCGCGCCCTGCGGGAAGTTCTCAGGGCCAGCGTCCAAGCGATCCAGAAACCCCGACAAATCTAGGTTCGGGTGCAGCACGATGCGATCCCGAACGGCTTGCGACTGGCGATCGCGTGAGCGCTCGATCGCTTCCCCGTCGAGATCCACCAAATGAACCTCGCTGAAGCGCTTGGCCAAGTACTCGAGGTCGATGTCAGCGCAGTTACCGGCTCCGAAAACACACAAGGTGCCCGAGTGCCTCGGCAGCTCGTCCATGACGCGCCGACGATGCGGCGCGTACCAATCCCATGCGTCTGGCGCGCGCCGGTTCATCTCCCGTTGCGCCTGACGCATGCGTTGCTCGGCCTCCGCCGGCACGGACGAGCCGTGCTTGCCTAGCTGATGCTCGCGCAAACACTCGATTGAGCATGCCAGAAAGGCATATTGTGCCGACGCGCACAGATCACAGGCGCGCCGCAGCTCCTTCTGACAGCTGCAGCGCTCGATCTTGCGTTGTTCAGTACCGGTTTCGCCCATGATCCGCGTTTGGACCCAGCTTTGCACATCGCCAGCGGAGATGCCCGGCGCTACTTGAGCGACGGCACGGTCGGCAACTGCGGCGCTATCGAGCTGATTGGGATCGATTCGCGCGGCGGTGGCACCTGAGAGCGCGGCGAGCCCGGAGGCGGCACGTACACGCCCCAGATATCGCGGGCGTAGCTGAGGATAGTGCGGTCGCTGGAGAACACGCCCATGTTGGCGACGTTCAGGATCGCGCGGCGCGTCCAGCCCGCTTGGTCGTGGTAGGCGGCTTCGACGCTGCGTTGGCAGTGCACGTAGCTCAGGAAATCCGCGAGAATCAGGTAGGTGTCGCCGTGGTACAGCAGTGAATCGACGATCGGCTTGAAGCGGTTCGGATCGTCGGGCGAGAAGACGCCGCTGCTGACGGCGTCGAGCGCAGCGCGGAGCAGCGGGTCGCCGTAGTAGAGCTGCATCGGGTCGTAACCCTTGGCTTTGGTCGACGCGACCTGCTCGGTGGTGAGACCGAATAGGAACATGTTTGCTTCACCGACGGCGTCTTTGATCTCGATGTTGGCGCCGTCGAGCGTGCCAACCGTGAGCGCGCCGTTCATGGCGAACTTCATGTTGCCAGTGCCCGAGGCCTCGGTGCCCGCGGTCGAAATCTGCTCGGAGACGTCGGTCGCGGGCACGATCACTTCGGCCAGCGAAACGCTGTAGTTCGGCACGAACACCACGCGCAGGTACTGGCGCACGTTGACGTCGTTGTTGACCACCTGCGCGACCGAGTTGATCAGATGGATGATGCGCTTGGCCATGTCGTAGCCAGGCGCAGCCTTGCCCGCGAATAGGAAGGTGCGCGGCGTGACGTCGAACGGCGGCTTGGCCTTGTACGTCAGGTACAGGGAGATGACGTTCAAGATGTTGAGCAACTGCCGCTTGTACTCGTGGATGCGCTTGACCTGCGAATCAATCAAGTGCGTCGGGTCGATCTCGATTTGGAAGCGGCGCTTGAGCGTTTCCGCCAGGCGCTCCTTGTTTTGGCGCTTGATGGCTTGCCACTCCGCTTGAAACTCGGGATCCGTTGCGAACGGCGTGAGGCGCTGCAATTGGTCGAGGTCGATCTCCCAGCCAGGGCCAATGCGATTGGTGATCAGCTTGGCCAGGCCGGGGTTGCACTTGAGCAGCCAGCGGCGTGGAGTCACGCCGTTGGTCTCGTTCAAGAACTTTGCCCCGTCGAACTCGTAGAAATCGCGGAACAGGTGCTCGCGCAATAGGTGCGAGTGCAGCGCGGACACGCCGTTGACGCGCGTGCTGCCGATCACGGCCAGGTTCGCCATCTGCACGCGCTTCTCGGCGCCCTCTTCGATGATCGACATGCGACTTAGCCGCTCGTCGTCACCCGGGAACTTCTTCTTCACCTCGGCCAGGAACTGCGAGTTGATGTCGTAGATAATCTGCAGATGGCGAGGCAGAAGCTTCTCCATCAACCACACAGGCCAGCGCTCGAGCGCTTCGGGCAAGATGGTGTGGTTGGTGTAGGCGCAGCAGCGCTTGACCAAGGACCAAGCGTGGTCCCAGGGCATGGCGTATTCGTCGACCAAGAGGCGCATCAGCTCGGCGACTGCCAGAGCAGGGTGCGTGTCGTTCATCTGGAAAATGGCCTGCTCGTGCAGGTTGTACAGATCCGCGTGGTAACGCAGATGACGGCTGAGCACGTCTTGCAGGGTGGCGGAGACCAGGAAGTACTCCTGGCTCAAGCGCAGCTCCTTGCCGGCGGGCTGTGAGTCGTTCGGGTACAGGACGCGCGTGATGTTTTCGGTCGCGCTCTTTTCCTCGACGGATTTGATGTAGTCGCCGCGGTTGAACCAGGCGATGTCGAAATCACGAGTGGCTTTGGCAGACCACAAGCGCAGCGTGTTCACCACGTGATTTTTGTAGCCGGGGACGGGCACGTCGTAGGCCATGGCCAAGACGTCATGCGTGTCGACCCATTCGTGGACTAGGCGACCGGAGGTGCCGGTGTATTGGATGACGCGGCCGCCGAAGCGGACTTTGTACATGCGTTCTGGGCGAGCGACTTCCCACGGGCTGCCGTACTGCAACCACTGATCGGGCGACTCTTGTTGCATGCCGCCGACGATGTCCTGGCGGAAGATGCCGTAGTCGTAGCGCAGGCCGTAGCCCATACCGGAAATGCCGAGCGTGGCCATGGAGTCCAAGAAACAGGCTGCTAGGCGACCGAGGCCGCCGTTGCCGAGGCCGGCGTCGGGCTCCTGCTCCAAAACCTGTTGTAGATCGATGCCGAGCTCGGCCAGAGCGGTGCGTGTTTCTTCGAGCACGCCCAGGTTGACCAGGCCGTCTTCCAATAGCCGGCCGATCAGGAACTCGAGCGACAGGTAATATACGATCTTCGGTTGCTGGCGCTCGCGCTTCTGCCAAGTCCGCGTCCAGCGATCGAACATGCGGTCGCGCGCCAAGCGCGCGGTGGCCACGAAGTGATCGAGTTTCGTCGCAGCATTGGGGTGCTTTCCCAAGGTGTGCTGCACGTGATTGACGAAACTGTCGCGAATCGAGTTCGCGGTGAGGGCCAGCTCGTCGACGGGGATATTGTACTTGGCCGAATTTGACACAGTAGCGTTACTACCAATGCTTGGGTCCCTTTTAAAGGACTCTCTCGACGCCGCTGGTCGTTCCTTTTCACGAGCCGCGCGCATCGCCTCTTCGCCTTGAAATTCGCTGACAAAAGCGGCGGAGCTAGAGGCTCGTGCAATGCGCGCGAAACCTTATCGCTACGAGTCGCGGCGGGCACGATTCAAAGACGCTTTCGCGGCAGAGCAGTGCTACACGGGCGCCCGGATGTTGACTCTCCCCCTGGGCCGCATTTCGGGCCGCGCTCTGAGTGCCTTGGTGACCGCCGTCAGGAAGACTCCAGCGCGCGCGCCGCTGACACGCCTGTTCCGGGCGCAACTCGGGATAGACGCGCTGCGTGCCCTCGGTCCCGAGGCGCGCGCCGAGTTGCCGTTTTCGCACGCCCCGTTGAGTGCACGCGCGGATCACGAACGCGCGTCTTTGCAGTTGCCGTTCGCGGTGCCAGAGACTTGGCCGCGTTCGGTGGCAAGCGTCGGGGATCGCTATCGCAGCGGCGACGCGGACCCAGTGGCGGTCGTAGCTCGTGCGCTCAGCCACGCGCGAAGCTTGGCGGCTCGCTCGCCCACGCTTGGCCCGCTGTGCGGCTACGACGACGAGCGCGCGCTGGCGGCGGCGCGGGACAGCGCGCGGCGCTTCGCCGACGGCAGCGCGCGCAGCGCGCTCGAGGGCATTCCGATCGCGGTCAAGGAGGAGGTCGACACGGCCGGCTTCACGACGCGCATGGGCTCGAATTGCCTGCGGCGTAACCCCGCTAGTGCAGACGCGGTCGCCGTGGCGCGGCTGCGCGCCGCGGGCGCGATCGTGATCGGTCAGACGCCGATGACCGAGTTCGGCCTCTCACCACTGGGTGGCAACGCGAATCGTCAGATGCCCAGAAATCCACACGATCCGGGGCGCCTGCCCGGAGGCAGCTCGAGCGGCTCCGCGGTGGCTGTGGCGACCGGCATCACGCCGCTCTCGCTGGGTTGCGATGGCGGCGGCTCGATTCGTATTCCAGCGGCTCTGTGCGGCGTGTTCGGCTTGAAGCCGACGTACGGGCGCGTGCCGCAAACGGGCCACGGTTTGCCCGGCGTCATGTCGGTGGTGCACCTCGGGCCGATCGGCGCCTCAACTCATGATCTGGCGCTGTTTCTGGAGCACGCGAGCGGCGCGGATGCGGCCGATCCGTCGTCTGCCGTTGCGCCGCGCGCGCTGCCTGAAGCGTTCACCTCTGCCTTGCGCCGGGGCGTGCGCGGGCTGCGCATCGGTGTGAATGAAGCCGACTGGGCCACGCTGCCCGATGACGTTGGCGGACCGGGACGCCAGGCGCTGGACGCGCTGGAACGCGAGGGCGCGGTGCTTGTGCCGATGAAGCTGCGGTTGGGGCGCTACTCGGCGCCCATTGGCTACCTGACTATCGGCGTGGAAGCATTCGCCGCGATGAGCGAGATCCGCGCGCATCACATGGATGAGCTCGGCCACGACATGCAGCTCTTTTTGGCCGGGCTCGAGACGTTTCGCCCGGACGACTACGTCGATGCGCAACGCATCCGCGCTAGCGTGCGCGTCGAGCTCGCCGCTCTGCTGCGCGAAGTCGACGTGCTCGCTATGCCTGCCACCGCGGTCGGCGCGCCACCCGTCAGCGACGACGAAGCACGCTCCGGGTTCATCGATCCGCCGCTGCTCGATGCGATGTGTCGCTTCGCGTTCTTGGCCAATGTTACTGGCGTGCCCGCGGGCGTCGCCCCCGTGGGCCGCGATCGCAATGGCATGCCCATTGGGCTGCAGATCATCGGTGACGCTTGGGACGAGGCGTGCGTGCTGCAAGTGCTGGCGCACTTGGAGCGGCAGGGCGTTGCACAAGTGCAGCGTCCCGCTGCGGACGCGGCGGTCGACCTGCTCGGCTGATGCGGCGGTCGACCTTGCTCGGCTACTGAAGGGAAGCTTCCAGGCGCGCCATTTCAGTCACCTCCAGGCTTTCGGTGAGCCCGGCGACGCCCAGCGCGCGCAGGAAATAGGGCGGGTTGGTACGGAAGAGGAGTCGCACGCGCACACTCTTGGGCACGATACCGGCACTCAACGCAAAGCGGTACGGGAAGGAGTGGGCTTCGCCCGCCGCGAGCGCCGCAGTCGGCTTGTGGTCGAACGGACGAACCCGTGGCACGGCGCCCGAGGTGAGGTGTTGAATTGCCGTCTCCACCGCACCCGGCGCGCCCTCGAGAAGCGGCTCATTGCGGCGATCCAGCAGCGCACTGCCGTCCGCCGCGTGCTTGGGCTGTGTGTTGTCGAGCAGCATCTGCTGGAAATTGACCAACAGCGGATCGCTCCCAGTACAACCCTTGAGGAACGCGCGCATCGGATTCTGAGGGTCGTCGACAACCGTGCTGTCGCACAGGTCATCCCCGGCAGAGGCCAGCACGCCGGAGCGATCGATGGCCCTGCCAGCGCCGTCCAGAGTCGTGACCTCGAGCCACATCTGTCGAACGAAGGCGAAGCCGCCTGGCAGATTGTGACCGGTGCCGATGCTCTTGACCTCAATCGAAAAACTGAGCGAATTGGCCGAGGATTTCACTGAGTCCGGCACCAGCGTTAGTGCTGCGGCGCGCTTCAGTAAGGCTTCACGCGCGGGCCGCAGCGCTTCGCGCGCGGCACGGTCGTCGAGCGGGTAGTCCGCGCCTACGAACGAGTGGTCGTGGACCTGCCGCTTGGGCGCGTCGCCATCTTGCTCGAACGGGATGTCCGCGTGCTCGGCAGCGCGCGTTTCGGCTACCAGTGGCATGTGGCAATTGACGCAGGTCGAGCCCCCGCCGCTCTGGCGATAGTCCTGCCACTCTTCGAACAGCGTCTGCAGCACGAGATCGGTACCACGGTGCAGCTGGCCGTCGCCGTTCTTGTCGTATTCGACGGAGTGGCAGTTCTTGCACAGCTGCTCGGGCTCTTTGAACGTGCTGGTATTTTCGCTGCGATGGAATGCGTTGCCGACCGGATCGTTCAGCGGGCCGAAGTAGGTGTGCCCAGGCCTGAGGCCGTCCTGGAAGCGCGACAGTCCGGCGCTGGCGGTCTCGGGCTTGCCGTCCCACTGGTGGCAGACCGCGCACGAGACGCCTTCGTTGAGCAGTGCCGTCTCGCTGAACCTCGAGTCGGCAGTGAGCGGCAGATTCGTGCTGCTGGTCAGCGCAGCGCCGATCGGGCCGTGGCAATTCACGCACACGCGCTTCGGGTCCGGGTAGCTCGATGTGGCCAGGATTTGCGCCAAAACTTGGTTGCTTTGCGCCACCATCACCGGGCTGGTCATGGCGTGGGCATGCATCGAGCGACGCCACTCTTGCACGGCCCTGGCATGACAATTGGCACACGTTTCGGGGGTCTCGAAGCCGCCCAGGCTGCTGCCGGAGACAGCGCCCAGCGGCAGCACGCGAGCCGGCACGTCGTACGCAAAAAACAAATGCACCGGAACTGCGACCAGAAATAACATGCTGAGCGGTACGTGCGCGACGCGCAGCCCCTGCAGTAGCGACGCATAGCGGCTCTGCTTGCTGGCTTTGTCCAGCGCGTGCTGGCGCGTCACACTGAGCGCAGTCACATCGATGAAGCGCTGCTGCTCCTCGCTCGGTAGGCTGGCTGCCGCTTGCCGGATTTGGATGTCGGTCGGGCTGCCTGCCAGGGCCCAGGCCTTCAGCTCGTGAAAACGCGCCGAGCCGCCCGCGGTCAGCTTCTCTATTTCGACCGATAGCGACTCGGCGCGCGCGCTGCTGGCGTTCGCGGAGTAGTTACCGACGTCGCGCGCCGCCAGGCGTGGCACTACGGCGTAAATCACTCGCCACACGAGCCCACTCAACACGATCCCGAACAGCGCGAGAAATGCCAGCTTTCCCGCGGAAAATTGCAGCGAAATCAAGCCGTAGCCGGCGTGCGCGCCGGCGCTGAGCAAGGCCAGCAGGCCGAAATACACGTGCGCCCACAGCCAAGCCGTCATGGTGCTCTTGCCGAACGGCAATTGCTCCTGCAGCCCGCGCTTTCGCAGCGAATAGAAGAAGCTCGTGCCGCACAACGCGAGCGAGCTCACGCCCAGCAGCACACCGGTGAAGGTGTAGCCGCGCGTGATGCTCGGAAATAGCTCGTATTCTGCGAGCAGCCCAGCATCCTGCACAGCCACGACGCCGATCGTGATCAGCGCGGCCAAGACGG
>DATCFJ010000988.1:0-2600 GCA_036509605.1 Polyangiaceae bacterium
GGTCGACGCGACGGCGGACGCGCCCGCTCAGCTGAGCAAAGCGCTCGCCGCCATCCGCACGACCGTCGCCCTCGGCTGCACGTACACGATCCCCCCGGCGCCGGCCGGCCAAACTTTCCAGCCCGGCCTAGTGCGCGTCGAGTACACCGACTCCAAGGGAGTCGTCACCAGCGTATTGCAAGACCCGCCCGCGACCGATTGCGCACACGGCCAAGGCTGGCAATACTCGCCCGACATGACGCAGATCAACCTGTGCGGTGCCCAGTGCGACGCGGTGAAGGCCGACCAGGCCGGCAAGCTCAAGGTGCAGTTCGGCTGCGCTACCATCGTCGCGCCACCTCGTTAATTGCGCGTCCCTCGGCTCATCGCGCTCGCTCTGCTGTTCGCGCTCCTTTCGTGCGTGAGCCAGAGCGGAGTGCCATACGACATGCGAGCTTGGAACCGCTCGTTCGAACCTTATCGAGTGATCGGTAACATCTACTATGTCGGCAGCACGGGCATCGCGCAGTTTCTGATTGTCACTTCGGCGGGCAATATCCTGATCGACAGCGGGTTCGAGGCTTCGGTCCCTCGCTTGCGCGAAAACATCGAAAAGCTCGGCTTCCGCTACAGCGACACCAAGCTCCTGCTCACGAGTCATGCCCACATCGACCACGTGCAAGGCCACGCGCTCGTGCGCCAACAGACGGGCGCCCAAGTCGTCGCCTCCGCCGCAGACGCGACCTTCGTCGAGAGCGGCGGCAAAGGCGAGCCCGTGTTCGACGGCGTGTACTCTTGGTCGCCCTGCCCGGTGGATCGCCGCGTCAAAGACGGCGATCAAGTCACCCTCGGCGAAACGACGCTTACTGCGCACCTCACGCCCGGTCACACCGTGGGCGCCACCACCTGGACGATGAAAGTCGTCGACCACGACAAGCCGCTCGACGTCGTCTTCTTCCCGAGCGCCAACATCAACCCGGGCGTCAAGCTGGTCGGTAACGCCCGCTACCCTCAAATTGCCAGCGACTTTGCGCGCAGCTTCCAAGTCTGGAAATCGCTGCCCTGCGACGTCTTCCTAGCGTGCCACGGCGACTTCTACGACATGCAAACCAAGCATGCCCACCTCGGCGCCACTCCCAACCCGTTCATCGATCCCCAAGGCTACCAAAGCTACATCGCCGAAGCCGAACACCGCTTCCAAGTCCAACTCGCGTCGGAACGCTAATCCCGCCCCCGCCCGAAGGGGTGAAGCCAAAACCAGAAATCGGCGGGCGTCGCTGCTGCTTAAGATACCGGCGATGGGGGGCAGAGTCGTATAGTGGTGCCCTCATGGCCACCACGCTGCATGTCGCGGAGCGTTCGGACTCGACGCTGATCGAGAACCTGATGCAGTTCTACCTTTATGACTTTTCGGAGTTGGTGCCGGGGGTGCGGGTTGGCGCGGACGGCAAGTTCGCGCCGCGCTCGCTCGATGCTTACTGGCAGGATGCTTGGCGGCACCCGCGGCTGATTCGGGCGGACGGCGAGCTGGCGGGCTTTGCGCTGGTGCAACGGGGCAGCCACATCAGCCAGGATGCCGATGTCTGGGACGTGTGCGAGTTTTTCGTGATGCGGCAATACCGGCGTCGGGGTGTGGGCGCGGACGCGGCGCTGCAACTGTTCGAGCAGTTTCGTGGGCGCTGGGAGGTTCGGCAGATTCACGCCAACGCGGCCGCGACGTATTTCTGGAGAGCGGTCATCGCTCGCCACACCGACGATCAATACGGCGAGGCCACGTACGACGACGAGCGCTGGCGCGGTCCGGTGCAACGCTTCGACAACACGCTCAGCGCGTAACGCGCCTAACGTACTGGGACGTTGAAGCTGAGCTAGCCTGAAGCTGGCTGTCAGGGCTCGGAACAGGATCAGGTCGGAACGCGGACGCGGATCGGCTCTATCAGCGTCCCCGCGCGTGAGAACTTGAAGAGCCGCTCGATCAGTACCATCGAAAGCTCGCGGCCCTTTGGCACCACGACCACGCCGTTGGTGGTGCGCACGTCTTCCTCGAGCATCATCTCGGACGTCATTTGTCCGACAGCCAGGGTGCGAATCGTCGTCGAGCCCTCCGCGTTGCGAAAGTCGGCGAGCGTCTTCAAGAACGGCTGTTCGGCGGGGCTCAGCTTTCGCTCGAGCTCGTTCAGTGCGTCGCTCAGAGCCTTACCGGTTGCTGTCAGGCGCTCGACCTGAATGGCTACGCGGAGCAGCGCGCCGCCGCGCTCGATGTCGTCCGTGGGAGCCGGGTAGGGTCCACCAGTCTGCAGCTTGATCATCGCTGCGATCTCCTCGAAGCGCGGGATCTCCGAAAGCAGCCGATGCGCCATGAGCGGGTGGTCGTCGAACGATTTTTGATCCGCGCCGTCGAGCGGGCGCCGCGCGAGCACGCGCTCCAGAGTTGCCTCGGGCAAGCCAACGCAGCCAATCATGCTGAACGAGGCTGCGACCTCGAAGCGCCAGGTGTCCTCGAGCGCGAGCTTCTTGACCATGTGGGCGACGAGCGCCTTGATGCGCTGCGTGCGACTGAACAGGGCAGGGGCGACCAGCGACAAGACCTCGCTCAACAGACGCACGCAGCCCGTCACGGT
>DATCFJ010000989.1:0-9148 GCA_036509605.1 Polyangiaceae bacterium
CAAAATCGTCAGCGAGCAGGGTGTTTCCGCCGGTGTACGCCGAATTATTGCGGTCACGGGTGATGGCGCGCTCGCGTATTTGCGTGAGGTCGAGGCGAATTTCGCGAAAGTCGTGACGTTGGCGAAGGCCACGCCGGCCAACGTCGCCGACAAGGTCGAGAAGCTCGTGCAACATGAGCGCGCGCTCGAAAAGCAAATCGACGATTTACAGCGCAAGCTTGCCACGGGCGGTGGCGGCGGTGGTCTGGACGCCCTGTTGGCCAAGGCGCGCGACATCGCGGGCGTCAAAGTGCTCGGCGTGCGCACGGAAGTGACGGACCGCGCGGCGCTGCGCGAGCTGGCCGAGCAACTGCGCGACAAGCTCGGTCAGAGCGTCGTCTTGGTCGGCTCGGTCGCAGACGGCAAAGCGCAGCTCGTGCTCACCGTCGCGAAAGACCTCACGAGTCGCCTCAAGGCCGGCGAGCTGATCAAGAATTCGGCGCAGATCGTGGGCGGCTCCGGCGGCGGTCGCCCGGACATGGCTCAGGCTGGGGGCACTGAGCTCGCCCGCTTGGACGAGGCGATCGAAGCCATCTACGCGAGCGTCGGTTAGGGCCCGCGAAGGGCTAAGTCAGTCGATGATCGCGGTCGAGGCGCCCGGCTGGCAAGGCGCGACGAAGGCGCATACTGCTTGTATGTAACTGAGGAGCAACGAAGCCAGCCGGGATGCATCGGCCGCGAGGGCGACTGACTTAGCCCTTCGCGGGCCCTTAGTCGTCGAAGCCCCAAAACACGGGCTCTGTGTGGAGCGCCACGCCGAAGCGCTTCATGACGGCGCTTTGCGCGCGCCGTGCCAAGCGAGCCACGTCCTCAGCCCGCGCGCCCTCGTAGGCGACGATCGCTAGCGCGTGCTTGGTGGAAAGGCCCACCGCGCCGTCGCGCAGGCCGCGAGCGAGCCCCGAAAACTCGATCAGCCAACCCGCCGACAGCTTCACGCGACCGTCTGGCTGCGGAAAGGTGGGAATGTCGGTTGCCGGCGCGCGAGCGAAGAACGCGGACAGTTGCTCTCCGCGCTCCAGGACTGGATTCAGGAAGAATGAGCCGCAGCTCCTCGAGTTGGGATCGTTCTCGTCCACCACCATAGATTTCGAGCGGCGCAGTTGGAGGACGGCGTTGCGCGTGTCCGTCAGGCTGGGCGTGGGCTTACCTGGGCCGGTGAGCTCGGACGCCAGCTCCCCATAGCGAAGCGACGGAGCCTTGCCCGGCGTGAGCCGAAACGTCACTTCGGTGACGATGAAGCGGCCGGGCTCGGTCGATTTGAAAAAGCTATCGCGGTACGCGAACTGGCATTGCTCGTTCGTGAACACGCGCGTGCTGCCGTCAGCCGTGTCCACAGCGATGACACTCGTGATCGTCTCGCTCACGTCTTGCCCGTAGGCTCCGACATTTTGAATCGGCGTGGCGCCGACGCGGCCCGGGATCCCGCTCAGGCATTCAAGCCCCTGATAGTTGCGCGAAACCAGCTCGGCCACGAATGCGTCCCAGGGCTCGCCAGCGGCGGCGCGCACCACGACAGTGTCACTTTGGTCATCGATCAGGATGCCACGGATCGCCATTTCGATCACGAGCCCGGCAAAGCCGGCGTCCGCAATCACGACGTTGCTCCCGCCACCGAGCACGCGGACTTTCAGGCCGCGCGCTGTCGCCCAAGCCAGGGCTTCGCGCAGCGCGGCCTCGCTTTCGACGCGCGCGTAGTGTGCTGCTGCGCCACCGACGCCGATCGTGGTGCGAGCTGCCAACGCGACGTTTTGTTCTATCTTCACGGCTGGCTAAGCTACTTCGCGGCTCAACGGTGCTGGGGTTTTTTCTTGTGCACGGTGAGCGTCTTGGCCAGGCCAGGCCGAGGCAGAGTGTCCGGCTCGACCAAGCCGGACACCGAGCGTGCGCGCTCCGCCAAGAAGCGCCGCGCTCCACTGCTCATCGTGAGCTCGCCGAGCTCGAGACTTGCCAGGGCGTCCGCGAGTGCCACGGAGCGCTCCACCGCGCTGGCGTTGGAGTTGAGCAGGACCAACTGCTTGCCCAGGACCGTGCACAGCCCACCGGCGAACGGGACCTTGTTCGATGGCTTGCTCCGAAACGAGCGCGTTCGCACGTCGAGCCCGGTTCGGGCGGCGATGCCCAGGAGCTCGTCGAACAATCGCCCAGGGTCCACGGGGCCATTTTACCCGTAAAGCCGCCGCCCGCTGAGCGCACTTACGGAAACGTCGCAAATACGCCGCTTTCGCCAACCCGGGCCGGCGTGCTATCTCACGATCTTGGAAGGTGTCCTGCCGACGGCGGGAGCGAATGTGCGCTTCCCCGGAGGCACCTTCAGGCAGTGAGAACGAAAGTTCTCTCCCACTAACAAAAAGAAACGGTCACAGTTATGACGTTCACGGAAGCCGCGGCGCAGGTTTTGCGCCTCGTAGGGAAACCACTCCATTATAAAGAAATCACCGACGTAGCGATTGAGAAGAATCTCCTCAGTCACGTTGGTAAGAGCCCCGAGGTCACGATGGGCGCGCGCCTCGCCGCGCTGGTGAAGAAGGGGGACAAAGAGAACCCGCTCGTGCGCATCAAGCCTGGCGTGTTCGCCCTGCGCGAGTGGGATCCGGCGATGATCGAAAAGGGCCTGGCGGATCGCACGCCAGCGCTCGAGCGCTTGGCCGCGCAGGGTTACTCGGGCGAGCCCGAGGTGGAAACCGCGGAGGAGGCTCAATCGGAAGCTTCGAGCTCGCCGCATGCCTCGCACGTGACATTCGACGACGAAGAAAACACGTCGACTCCGGATGAAGGCGAACGCTCGCGCGCGGAGCTCGCCGCGCACGCCACCGAGCTATTCGCGTCCGAGGACGACGATGACGAACCGATCTTCGGTGGCGCGACGGACGTTGCTGCCGCCCCCAGTGGCGATGCCGGCGCTGCGGATCCGAATGGGTCGCGCCGCCGCCGCCGTCGTCGTGGTCGCGGTCGTCCGGGTGACGAACGCGGCGGCGATGATTTGCCGTCTTATACCGTGTCTGACGCTCCTGCAGTGCTGCCCGCGGAGCTGACCCAAGAGATCGAAGCGCGTGGCTCTGCCGAGCCGCGCCCGGAGCGTCAGCGCGCCGAGCGCAGCCCCGACCGTGATCGTGGTCCCGAGCGGGATCGCGGTGATCGCGGTGCAGATCGTGATCGCGGCGCTGAGCGCGACCGCGGCGGCGATCGCGACCGCGGTCAGAGTCGGGACGGCCGTCGCGACGAGCGAAGCTTCGCGCGCGACGAGCGTCGCACCAACGGCGCCAGCGAAGGTCCGATGGACGACCTCGTGGGCAAAGATCTCGCGGATGCCGTCGAGTCGCTCTTGCTCGGCTTCGATCGCGGACGCGGCCCCGTCGCTGCCCAAACCTTGACCGAAGCAGCACAGCGTCGCGGTCGCCTCGCGGCCGACGCGGCGAATCAGGGTCTCCTGCTCGCCGCAGCTCGCGCCGACAACACGCGCGCTCTGACCCGAGGTCAGCGTCCGCGCTTCCGCATCTCCGCCAATCGCATCGGCCTCACCGAGTGGCAGCTGGACGGCGAGCTGATGCGCCTCGAGCGTGATCTGCTGCAGACCGCCGAGCGCTACCGCGAGGTGCTCCGCCGCACGTTCGCTCGTTCACTCCAAGATTTGTCGCATCGCGGCTTGGGCGAGCTCTTGACCCTGGTGCTGGAACGCCTTGGTTTCTCGGAGCTGACTCAAGTGCGGCGTCCCGGCCTGCACGGTGCCGAGCTGCACTTGTCGGGCAAGGCGCGCGGCCCCTCGGGTGACGTGCGCACCGCGGTGGTGCTGCGGCGTGACGGGCGTGAGGTCGGCCGCGAGCGCGTGACCGAGCTGCGTGGCGCTCTGCATCATTACGGTCCGGCGTTGGCGGGGCTGATTATCACCACGGGTCAAGTGCTGAGCGGCGCGCGCGAAGAAGCGGCTGCCCCAGGCGCCAGCCCGGTGTCCGTGATTGACGGCGCGGGCCTGGCCAAGCTGTGCGAAGAGTACGAGCTCGGTTTGGTGGCGACGCACTACACCTTGCCGCACCCCGATCTCGATCTGTTGGACGCGCTGCGTGGCTAGTGCAGCGCACCGTCCAAATACTTCACGCTAACTCACATGCGCTGCACTAGTACCCACGCGGCGTTGGTCTCGGCGCTGCTCGCGTGCCTCTCGGTGGCTTGCGCAGCGCCGCCTCCGGTGTCGCAATTTCCGAACGCGCAGGCGGCGCTGGACCGCATGCGCGCGACGACTTCGTGCAGCCGAGCGCTGACCAGCGACGCTAAAATCGATTATTTCGGGCAGGCGGGTCGAATCCGCGGCCGCCTTTTGTACGTCGTTGCGGTGCCGGACAAGCTGCGCCTGGACGTCGTCAGCCCGTTCGGCATAACGGTGTCGACGCTGACCTCCGATGGTCATGACTTTGCGTTGTTCGACCTGCGCCAAAAGCAATTTCTGCACGGGCCGGCCAACGCCTGCAACCTCGCTAAGTTCACGCATGTACCGATGCCCCCGGCGGCGCTCGTGCAGCTGCTGCGCGGTGAAGCGCCGGTGCTCGTGCATGCGCCCACGGCTGCGACGCTCAGCTGGGAGTCGGGCGAGTACGTGGTGCGCATTCAAAGCACGCACGACGCGACGGAGGAAATCCACCTCAAGCCCGTGGCGGAGGACTACGCGCTGCCGTACACCGCGCAGCGCGTGCGCGTGACCGAAGTGCGCGTGTTGCAGCAGGGCATCGAGCAGTACCGTGCCGAGCTGGTAGGCCACCGCCCGGCGAAGATGGCAGGTGAGCGTCTCGATCCCGACGGCCTCGACCCGCCAATGCCGCCCAGCGGTCCGAGCTGCCATTCCGAGGTTCCTGGGCGCCTGCGCCTGCAAGTGCCAGATGAGGATCAGGACGTAATCCTGGAAAACGTCGACGTTTCGCACAATCCGCCGCTCGCCCCGAAGGTCTTCGAGCAGTCGCCCCCGGGCGGCGTGGATGTGCGCTACTCTTCTTGCGTTCAGTCATCGGGGGATTCTCCCCCGCACCCGCTGAAATGAATTCAGCGGGGCCCCACCCCCGAGTTTGGGGCCCCGGCCCCAAACCTCCGTGTTGAAGGTTTCCGAGCGTTGCGCAAACCAGTCGCCAGCAAGAAGCGAGAGCCCAAGACGCCTGCTTCGGGCTCGGCCACGCCCGCGAGTGTGCGCCCCAGCGTAGCGCCAGGTAGCGCACGCGACGCGCGCAAGTTTCGACCGCCGAGCTCGGAGCTCGTGCCACGCGTCGCCGGCGTGCCGAGCTTTCTGCGTTTGCCGGTGTACGACGACCCAGATGCGGTGCCCGCAGTAGACGTCCTCTTGTGCGGCGTGCCGTTCGACGGTGGGACTGCGTTTCGCCCCGGGTCGCGCTTCGGTCCGCGTGCGGTCCGCGAGGCTTCGGCGCTGGCTCGCCCGTTTTCAGCCGCGCTCGCCGTGGACGTGTACGACGAGCTACGCGTCGCCGACGGCGGTGACGTCCTGGCGCCCGTGCATGATCTGCCCGCCGCGCTGGCCGCGATCGCCGCTCGCTCGGAGCTGGTCACGCGCTCCGGTGCCATTGGCGGCTTCATCGGCGGGGACCAGACGGTCACCTTGGGCGCTTTGCGCGGCATCCAGCGAGCCAAGAAGAAGGCCTTTGGGCTGCTACACATCGACGCGCAGAGCGATTGCTTGATGGCGCCTGGGACGGCCGCGCTCGATCACTCGAGCGTGCTGCGCCAAGCCGCCTTGGAGGGCTTAATTCGCCCGGATTCGACGATGCAGCTCGGAATTCGCGGCCCCTATTCGTCGGCTGATGATTTGAGCTTCGCCGTCGCTCACGGCTTCGAGATCGTGACTATGGACGAGGTCCGCTGGGACCTGCATTCGGTGGTCAGCCAAGTGCGCAAACTGGTGCGCAAGGTCGCACTGTACGTCAGTGTGGACGTCAGCGTGCTCGACCCCGCGCATGCGCCCGGCACCGCGACCCCGTTGCCCGGCGGCATGAATACTTGGGAGCTGCAGCAGATCATCCGTGCCCTGGTGGGTGCCGAAATCATTGGCTTCGATGTGGTCGAAATCGCGCCCAGCTACGACCCTGCCGGCATCACCGCCATCGCCGGCGTATCGATCGTTCACGAAATATTGGCGGCCCTGGCCGACACGCGGCGCAGTGGACGGCCCGCGCCGTCGAGTCATCACGCTTCGTCGCGTCGCGGGCGTCGCTCGGCGTAGCTATTCGCCAAGCGCGCGACCGAGGGAGCCCCGCGGAAAGCGTCGTTCCCCGCGCCTTTTGCGCCCGCTCCGAATGCAAAAGTTTTGCATGGAAGGCGCGGACTCGAAGGCACCGACCTGGGGGGCAAGCGTTAATCCCCATGCTCAGGGGTGGTGCGCTTGGAGTCGATAGCTCTTGCGCACGCAAAACAGTGGGGAGCCCCCACTAATTTGGGTCTGAAAACAGGCCAATTGTGGCGCTAATTCAGCTGTGCACGGCCGCTGATTGGTGGGGAGTCCCCACTATTTTCGCTGCGAGAAGGGTCACGCGATTGGCGCTATCGAAGCCACGGTCACCGGGCAATACTGTAAACCGATCCTCTCAAGCGGCGAGATGTGACCGATCTTGAGGGTCTTCCGACGTAGATCGAGGTTCTCGCGGGCAGCCTAGACGCCGCAGAAGCGCGTCCTATGTAAAAATTTTGCATCTGGGGCGCGCGCGAAGGCACCGACGGCGCTCACGAGTGAAACTCAGGCTTGGGGGGCGGTGCGCTTCTGAGCCGCTTCGCGGCTCGTTCCGTGTCAGCATCCGAGCGCGCTCAAGATCTTTCCGGGGACGTCGCTGATGATCGCGTCTACGCCGAGCCCAGCCAGCTCTATCGCGCGTGCCGCGTCGTTTACGGTCCACACGTTGAGCAGGTAGCCGGCGCGCTTGGCGCGCGCCGCGCGCTCTCGTGTGAGCAACGTGTGCTGCGGGTGAATGGCGTTGGCGCCGAGCAGCCGGAGCCCGGGCGCGTATTTCAACACGCGCTGCTTGTCGTGCACGAGCCAAGCCCGCGGATGCTCCGGCAGGTGGCGCCCCAGCCACCACACGAAATGAGGATGAAAGCTGGAAAACAGCACATCTGGCAACGCCAGCGAGCCGATCACGCGCGCGAGCTGGCTGAGTAGAAGTTTCTTGTTTCGTACGTCTGACTTGAGCTCGACGTTTACCCGCTGCTCGTGCTCGCGTGCCCAGCTGAGGACGTCTGCGAGCAGCGGCACGCGCTCGCCCTTGCCGACATCAAGGCGCCCGAGCTCCGCGCTCGAGATGTCTTCCGCGTGCCTCGTCTCAGCGCCGCTCGTAACGCGCGTCAGCGTTGGGTCGTGGAGCACGATGACTCGGCCGTCGCGGTCGAGTCGCACGTCGAGCTCGACGCCGTCTGCGCCCTCGGCACGCGAGAGCTCGAACGCGGCTAGAGTATTTTCAGGGGCGGCGTGGCGCGCGCCGCGATGTCCGAGCACGAAGGGCCTTCGCCCCAGAGGGCGGCGCCAAGCTTGCAACGCTTCAGCCAGCAAGCTCTTTCGCAATCTCGTGCGCGACCAAGCGAGCGCGCTCGACCTCATTGGCCGCGAACGAGATGCCACCGACCACCGGGTGCCCGCCTCCGCCGTAGCGCGCGCAAATGGCGCTGATGTCCGCGTCCAACGCCTTGCCGGACCACGGGTTGTAACCGACCGAGATCTTCGGACCGCCCTTGAGCACGCCGACCAGGACCGAATACACGGACCTCGGAAATAAGGCGTAGGTCACGAACTTGCCGACGCTCTCCAGCATGCTGTCCGTCAGATCTACGAACACCACGCGGCCCTGAACCTCGCTCTTTTCGCGCACGCGCTCGACGAAGCGCTCGTGCTTTTTTCCGAGCGGCTTATAGCGGTCAGCCACTGCGCTCGAGCTTGCGACCTCATTCAAAGACTTTTTGAGGAGCTCGGGGACGAGGCTCGCGTAGAAAGCGTCGTCCCCGTAGTGTTCGACCACGCTGACCAGGCGCATCAGCGGGTCATTGCGATCGATGGCTTGCTCGGGGCTCTCGAAGCGCGCCGAGTCCACGATGTCGGCGAAGCGGATCAGCGGGTCCAAATGGGGATCCGAGAAGCCGAACTTTTTCTGGGCGGTGTCGGCGATCAGCTTGGTGCACGAGCTGTAGGTCGAGTCGAAAAAGAATTGCTCGTTGTGCGCGGCTTCGAAAGCGTCGCGTTCGGCATCCGAGTGGAATGCGGTGCGGTGATGATCGAAGTACCAGGTGAGCTTCGGCGAGCCGCTGAAGCGGTAGTCCAGAATCGCGTTTTCGTCGCCGACTAGCAGGCGTTCTTCCGCGCGCTGCTGGCTCATGCCGTAGCCGCAGGCTTTGTACTCGAACTGCGCTTGCCCGAGCCCGCGTTCGTGCATCAACCGTGTGAAGAGCACGGCGCTCGACAGGCCGTCGAAACAATGGCCATGGCTAGCCACCACGAAACGCATGGCCGCGTGTTAACACGGTGAAGCCCAGTCTCCGTCCAGTTTTAGCGTGGGCAGCGCGAGGCCTCGCTAAAACGCAGCAACTCTGGCCCGTGCGCGCCCGACTTTAGGGCGATGACGGAAGCCGCCGAGCGCTGCTTGACCGGGAGCAGCTTGCCAGGTCGGCTCGCCGATCTCGCTGAGCCACCCGAGCGACTCTTCTTGCGTGGTGAGCTGCCGCGCGGGCCAGCGGTGGCGATCGTTGGCACGCGCTATCCGACCGCACGCGCCAAGATGTACGCTCGCAGCCTGGCGAAGGAGCTGGCGCGCGCCGGTGTGGCAGTGATCTCCGGTGGTGCCAAAGGTATCGACAGTGCAGCTCATCGCGGTGCGCTAGCGGTCGGCGGGGTCACAGTGGTGGTGGCTCCGGCAGGTTTCGAGCGTCCGTTCCCAGGCGAGAATCGAGAACTGTTTCGCGATGTCATCGAGCGGGGCGGGGCTTACCTGTCGTTAGTAGAGGCGAACACCCCGGCGAACCGGGGCGCGTTCTTCGTCAGAAACGGTTACTTGGTCGCGCTTTCGCACGTGGTGGTGGTCGTCGAGTCGCGGATTCGGGGCGGCGCCCGGAATGCCGCGGCGCACGCGCGGCGCTTGGG
>DATCFJ010000990.1:0-9118 GCA_036509605.1 Polyangiaceae bacterium
CGGCCGCTGCACGTCGCATTACGCTGGGGGCATCAAGTCAGTAACCGCGAATCACGTCGCGGAACTCGGAGCGCGCGATCAGTGCGGCAAAACAGGAGGGATGGAGTTGCGCTCGTCCAGGCCGCGCAGACGCCGCGCCAGCACGCGCAGTGTCTCGACGAGGCCGATGAAGATGTACATCGAGAGTAGCCAGATCAAGACGAACTGCGGCTTGAACTGTTGCCACACGAAGACGCTCGAGCCGATCGTGAACAGTACGAAGAGGAGCGTTGCGGTGTTGAGCTTGAGCTCCTTGAAGGAACGGAAACGCACGTTCGAGACCATCAGTAGGCCTAGGCCGATGGTGACGCCGAACAAGAGCAGCGTGTAGCGCTCGTCGCCCAGCGCGCCGCCTACGCCGTGGTTGGCGACGATCAGCGAAATCAAAATTCCGGCCGACGGCGGGCTCGGCAAGCCCAGGATGTACTTGCCGGGCTTGCTGGGCGCGCCCGTCGAGCTCGAGCTGAGCACGTTGAAGCGCGCGAGCCGGATGGCGGCGCACGAGACGAACATGAACGCCGTCAGGATCCCGGGGATGGGCTCGCGGTGGAGCACCCATTTGTAGAC
The DNA here is from genome assembly GCA_036509605.1 of Polyangiaceae bacterium. Lineage (GTDB taxonomy): Bacteria > Myxococcota_A > Polyangia > Polyangiales > Polyangiaceae > PMG-095. The sequence goes on from DATCFJ010000990.1 coordinate 607, forward strand.
GAGCAGGGCGGGCGCGACACCGAACGAGATAATGTCGGCCAATGAGTCGAGTTGGAGGCCGAACGCGCTCTGAGTTTTCGTCATGCGCGCTACGCGGCCGTCCATCATGTCGAACAGCATCGCGAAGATCAGAAGTACAGCTGCGCGGTACACGTCGATCTCGGCGGGCTGGTCTTTGGCCACGAGCCGGATTGCGTTGAACCCGCAAAAGACACTCCCCAGAGTGATGAGATTCGGCAAAACGAACAAAGTCTTCCGTAGGTCGAGTTTCGGCCTGGGACGGTTCGGATTGCGGCGGGGACGGCGGAACGCCACGAATCCACCTTAAGTGGCGATCGGACGTGCGTCCAGTAAATGGGCGTAACTGGAGATTATTACTTGGAAAATTACCGAAGAACGGGGCGTTCAGGGCGCATCGGAGGCCGGTCTTTTGGCCCGGGGCCGGCGAACGCCCTACGATCCGTCGCGATGCGCTCTCCCCCTGTTCGTTTCGGCTGGTTTTCGCTGCTGACTGCCGTGTGCGCTCTCAGTGCATGCGGCGGGAGCCATGACGACATCTCCAAGCGCTTGGCAGCGATGCAAAGTGATTTAACCAAGCTCGAGGCCCACGGCGACCGGCTCGAGGAGCGGCTCGAGGTGCTGGAGGTCCGCAAACAGGCGGCGCTGCCAGCGAAATCCGCGGGCGAAGCCTCGGGGTCGGCGACCGTCGAGCGCCCCCGCCTGATGGTGGTCAAACTGGAACCGGGCGATGACACCCGCGATGCACCCGCGGACGCGCCCACCGCCGAGTTGAGGCCTGAAGATTCGGCCGCCGACAACTCGCCGCGCCCCGTGATTCGCGTGCACGGCACTCACTCGGACGGCGAGACGGATAACCTCGATAGCCCCCGGCACAAGCGGTGAGGACGATCATGCAACGAGGTCTCGTATTTGGTGCGTTGAGCGCACTGTCGCTGGTCGCCGCGGCTGCCGGAGCGCAAGGCTTCGGTCCGGACACTGCCACGCCCACCATTCCGGCTGACAGCGGTGGCTCGATCGTCATCGCTCCGCAGAACAACGGCACCACGACTTACGCGCCGGCGAACCGCGCTGACACGGTCAGTGCCGGTCCGAGCAGCAGCGTGACGGTCACCAACGCGGCTCCCGACGGCCCTGGCTCACACGGCACGAATGCGGTGTTGCCCGACGACTCCGAAGCAGGCGCCGAAAGCGTGCCCGACATTCACCTCGTCCGTCGCGGCGACACGCTCTGGGACCTGTGCAATCACTACTACCAGAACCCCTGGGCGTGGCCGAAGGTCTGGAGCTATAACCCGCAGATCGCCAACCCGCATTGGATCTATCCGGGTGATCAGGTGCGGCTTACGAGCGCGACCGGCGGTCAGCAAGCGCTGTCATTGGCCAAGCGTACGTCGTCTACGATTGGCGGCGCGGGCTCGCTCATCAATCGTCGCCCGCTGGTGCCGAAAGACACCGTGTTCCTGCGCGATCAGGGCTACCTCGGTGACCCGAAGCGGGACGTCTGGGGCGAGCTCGTCGGCTCGGACGAAGAGCAGATGATGCTCGCCGAGGGTAATCACGTCGTCTTGATCTTTCGGCCTGGCGTGAACGTGAGCAAGGGGCAGGAGCTGACCGTGTTCAACTCGGTGCGTCAGCCCGAGCATGTGGACGGTGCGCGGACCCCGCCCGGTGAGATCGTCGCTGTGCGCGGCACGGTCAAGGTGCTCGAGTTCAACCCGGACACGCGCATGGCCAAAGGGATTCTGACCGAGTCGGTCGACGTCATCGAGCGCGGCGCAAAAATCGGTCCGGTGGGGCGACGCTTCGACGTCGTGCCGCCGGTCAAGACCAACGCCAAAGTCGCGGCGCGCGTGCTGACCAGCATATATCCAAACGTGTACATCGCTCGCGACCAGATCGCATTCTTGGATCGAGGCAGCGAGGACGGACTGCAACCCGGGACGACCCTGTACGTGGTGCGCAAAGGCGACACCTGGCGCGACAGCCTGACGTCGCATTCGCCCTTCGACCGCACGCGCATGCTGATCAATTCGCCCGAATGGGCCGCAGCTGAAGAAACGCCCACCGACGGCGACGAAGCGAAGTTCCCCGAGGACACGATCGCCCAAGTTCGCGTGCTCCGAACCGAGAAATACAGCGCGATCGCGATTGTGACCCGGTCCAAACGCGAGCTCGTTGCGGGTGACCTGGCCGTGACGCGGCCTGGGGAGTAAGCTCGCTCAGCGGGCGCTTGGCGCGCCCGAGAATCGTCGATGAACAAGAACCGCGTCTTCTTTCCGCAAGAAGCGCTCGACCGCTGGCTCGTGAACGGTGAGGTCGAGCTCGCCCAAGGCTTGCTCACGATCAAGACCGAGCGCCGGCGCTATCGCCTGGTCGAGGCCGCGCGCGTCATGGCTGAGGTCAGTGGGCTACCCGACCCGCATGAGGTCATGGGCAAGGTGAAGACGGTCGGCTTCTTGAGTGAGCTCGGGGCCTCGATGCTCAGGGAGTCGATGGTGATCGCGGACAACGCGTACGAGATCGTGCCGGGCTGGCTTGGATCACCGGTGGGGACTTTCGCAGAGCACCGTGCCGAGCGCTCGGCGCAGGCGAGCCTGCCCGCGCCGCGGCCGAGCGCTTCATCGCTCCCGGGCAGTGACGAAGAGCTGCTGGCCTCGTTCTTGGTGCGGAACCTCTGAGCCGGGCCATGGTCGACGTCGCCACGATTGCTTTCTATCTCGGTGTCATCGCGTACTCGGCGGCGACGACGCTGTTCTTCTTGGACTTGGCGCGCCGAGACGGCGGCAACGTACGCGCGCAGTGGGCTCCACGCCTGCTCGCCATCGGCGGCGTGCTGCACGCCGTCCACGTCGTTACGGCCAGCATGCTGTCGCGCGTGTGCCCGATTGACTCCCTGCACTTTGCGCTCAGCTTCACTGCGCTGATTTCGGTTGGAGCGTACCTCGCGCTGCGCGAGCGGCTGCGGCTGTTCGCGCTCGGGGCATTCATAGCGCCGATCGCGCTCACTTTTCTGGTGGGCGCGCAGTTCGTTGGTCAGGGCAGTGATGCCGTGCAAGGCGTGTCGCGCACGCTGCTCATGTTTCACATTGCCGCGAACGTCGGCGGAGTGGGCTTGTTCTTGATCGCAGGGGCCTCCGGCTCCGTGTATCTCGTGCAAGAGCGCAGGCTGCGCACCAAGAAACGAGTGGCCCATTTGGGCTCGCGTTTACCGCCGCTCGACGCCTTGGACACGACTAGCCACCGCCTGCTGCTGGCGGGCTTTCCGCTGATGACATTTGGCGTGGTCACGGGCGCCGTATTCAGTCATCAGATGACTAGCGGCGGCAGTGCAGTCTTGCTGCGCTCGCTCCTCGGGTACGCGACCTGGCTGCTCCTCGCTGGTGTGCTCGTGCTCCGCAACACCGCCGGATTTCGCGGGCGCAAGGCCGCCTACGGCACTATCGCTGGCGTTGTGTGCATGCTGCTCGTGATGCTGCTGTACGCGGTGCGCGGAAGCGCCGGGGGCACCCTGTGATCGTCGTCGTGGGCCTTTCGCATCGCACTGCGCCGATCGCCGTTCGTGAAAAGCTGGTGCTTGACGCCCAAGGGCTGCCGGATTTTCTGCGCGCATTGGTCCAACGACCAGAGGTCGGCGAAGCGCTGCTCGTGTCGACCTGTAACCGAGTGGAGCTCGTGGCCGCCGGCCCTGCCGGCTTCGACTCGGACCTAAACCTCGTGGCTAAAGCCTGCCTCGAGGCTTTGGCGGCCAACGCGCCGGACATCGCCCCGCACTTGTACGCGCACGTTGGCGGAGCCGCGGTGCGGCACTTGTTTCGCGTGGCCGCGTCGCTCGATTCCATGGTGCTCGGCGAGCCCCAGATCTTGGGCCAGGTGAAGGAGGCCTACGAGCTCGCACGGGCGACTGGCACCGTGGGCTCCGTCCTGCACCGCACCGTGCCGCGCGCGATCCGCGCTGCCAAGCGCGTTCGTACCGAGACGGCGATCGGCAGCGGCCAAGTGTCGGTGCCCAGCGTGGCGGTCGATCTAACCCGGCAAATCTTCGGTGATTTGTCGGGGCGCGTCGCGCTGCTCGTCGGTTCGGGCGAAATGGCGGAGGCCGTCGCGCGGCTGCTGAAGGTTGCCGGAGCGTCGATCATCGTGGTCGGTCGCACGCTGTCTAAGGCGGAAGAGCTCGCGAACGCCGTCGGCGGCACGGCGCGCCCCTGGACCGCGTTGTCGCAAAGCATCGTCGACGCCGACGTGGTGGTCACGAGCACCAGCGCACCGCACCACGTCGTCGACTACGAGATGGTGTCGGCCGCGCGCAAGGCTAGGAAGGGGCGCAATCAGTTCTTCATCGATCTGGCCGTGCCGCGCGACGTCGAGCCGCGCATCGAAGAGCTCGACGGCGAGTTCTTGTACAACATCGACGACCTGTCGAAGGTCGTGTCGGAGACTTTGTCCTCTCGCTCTCGGGAGGCAGCGTCCGCCGAAGCTATCGTCGGGCGCGAAGCCGAGGGCTACGATCGCTGGGCCGACGCCGAACAAGCCACGCCCACGATTGTCGCGCTCCGCGCGCGCTTGAGCGCCGCGCTGGAAGAGGAATTGAACCGTAGCTTCCGCGGCAAGCTCAAACATTTGTCATCGGACGACCGCGCCGCGGTCTCGAAAATGCTGGAATCTTCCGTGAATCGTATCCTTCACCAACCGACCATTCGGCTCCGCCAAGCGGCGCTCGAGCGCAGCTCAGACACGCTGTCCCTCGAGCAGCTCAGCTCGGCCATTAGTGAGCTGTTCTCTTTCGACGCCGAGAGCGAAGCGACGAGCTCGCCGGACAACGGTGCCGCGCCTTCGGCTGCCGAGGCTTCCGGGACCGGTAGTGGCGAAGGCTCAATCCCACCACGAGCCCGCGTCGTGGCTTCTCGCCGTTGACCGTGTACCGCCTCTTCTTTCAAGGCGTCCTGCGTTGGCTGCCGACTGAATGGGTGCACCATGTGGCCCTGGCCGGTCTGCGCGCGTTCATGTTCGTGTTCGGTGGGCTCTCGCGGCGCGTGCTGCGCAGCTCGGATCCGAAGCTAGCGGTGCACGCGCTCGGCTTGACCTTTCCACACCCCATCGGCCTAGCCGCGGGCTTCGACAAGAATGCGACGGCCTACGAGGCGTTGGCTGCACTCGGCTTCGGCTTCGTGGAGGTCGGCACGGTCACGGCCCAGCCGCAGCCGGGGAATCCGAAGCCGCGCCTGTTCCGGCTGCCGGCGGATCGCGCGTTGATCAACCGCATGGGCTTCAACAACTCAGGCGCCGCGCTCGTGGCGACGCACCTGACGGCCAAGCGTAGCGTGCCAATCGGCGTAAATATCGGCAAAACCAAAGTGGTTACCGAGGAGCACGCCGTCAGTGACTACGTCGCGAGCACGCGCCTGCTCGGGCCGCTCGCCGATTATTTCGTCGTAAATGTGAGCTCGCCGAACACGCCCGGGTTGCGCAATCTGCAGGCGGTCGAGCTACTTCGTCCGCTGCTCGTCGCGGTGCAGGCCGAGCTTGCAGGGGTGTCGCCCAAGCGGCCCTTGCTCGTAAAGATTGCGCCTGACTTGAACGACGCAGACATCGACGCCATCGCCGACCTCGCGCTCGAGCTCTCACTCGACGGCATCATTGCCACGAACACGACGATCTCGCGCTCGGGTCTGAGTAGCCCCAGAGAGCGCGTCCTTGCCTGCGGTGCCGGCGGCCTGTCTGGCGCCGTTCTGAAGAATCGCTCACTAGAAGTGCTGAAGCGGCTGCATGCTCGGGTCGGCAAGCGCCTCGTGCTCGTGTCTGTCGGGGGTATCGAAACGGCTGAGGACGCCTGGGCACGGCTGTGCGCGGGTGCGTCGTTAGTGCAGCTCTACACGGGCTTCGTGTACGGCGGACCGCTGCTGATCTGGTCCTTGCAACGCGGCCTGCGCCGGTTGCTGAAAGCGTCTCGATTCGGTTCGTTGCAGGCCGCGATCGGCAGCGCTGCAAGCTCGCCTGCCTGAGCGCGGGTTGGCTGGAATCTGGCTTGATTCGCGAGCGGCGCTAGCCAAGACCCGGGTCTCATGACAAACAGTCGGCCTGCGCGAGCAGGCGACGCCACCATGAGCAGCAACGAATACCTCGACCGCGGCGTGTCTCCGACGAAGGACGACGTGCATCGCGCGATCGCCAAGCACTCCGCCGGGGAAGTGCCCGGCGCTTTCTGCAAAGTGATCGATGACCCCGCGGGCGATCCGCAGATGGTCGCGGTGATGCACGCCGACGGCGCAGGCACCAAGTCGTCCGTCGCCTATCTGCTGTACGCGGAGACGGGTGACGCCAGCGCCTTCCGCGGCATTGCTCAGGATTCACTGGTGATGAACACCGACGACCTGCTCTGCGTCGGCGCGACCAGCGGGTTCTTGCTGAGTAACACCATCGGTCGCAACGCCCACCGCGTGAAGGGCGACGTGATTTCGGCGCTGATCGACGGCTACGAAGCCTGCGCGGAGATGCTGCGCGGCTACGGTATCGAGATCACCCTGACCGGTGGCGAGACCGCGGACGTGGGCGACTTGGTGCGCACCGTGATCGCGGATTCGACGGTGTTTGCGCGGGTTCCGCGCGCTTTGGTGCGGGACTTTTCGCGCGTCGAGCCGGGCGATCTGATCGTCGGTTTGTCGTCGACAGGCAAGACGAACTACGAGTCCGAGGAGAATTCGGGCATTGGTTCGAACGGCCTCACGCTCGCGCGCCACGCGCTCCTCGCTCATTCCTACGCCGAGCGCTTTCCTGAGAGCTTTTCCGAGACCATCCCGGCGGACAAAGTGTACTGCGGTCGCTTCCAGCTGCAGGACACGCTGCCCGGTACGCAGCACAACGTCGCCTGGGGTTTGCTCTCGCCCACGCGCACCTATTTGCCGGTCGCGCGCGCCGTGCTCTCGTCCGAGCTCGCCGCTCAAGTGACCGGTATCTTGCATTGCAGTGGTGGCGGGCAGACCAAGTGTCGCGGCTTCGGGCGCGGCCTGCATTACATCAAGGATGCGCTCTTCCCCACGCCGCCGTTGTTCCAAGCCATTCAAGACTCGGGTATCGAGCAGAAGCAGATGTACCAGGTGTTCAACATGGGGCACCGTTTGGAGCTGTATGTGCGTCCCTCTGCTGCGGCGGGCATCGTCCTAGCCGCGGCGCGCTTCGGCGTGGCCGCGAAAATCGTCGGACGGATCGAGGCAAATGCCGGCTCTGGCGCGAACCGCGTGACGATTGCCGCAAACGGGCAAAGCTACGAGTACGCCTGAGCCTGCGCTAAGCCTGGCTTCGCCTCACCCATGACCCGATCTCGCTTCACGTACGCCACCAGGAAGAGCCCGCTGGCGCTGGCGCAGTGCCGCGCGTTCGTCGCCGTGCTCCAAAAAGCACATCCAGATTTCAGCTTCGAGGAGCTGCAGGTCGTCACTACCGGCGATCGCGTGCAGGATCGCGCGCTCAGTGAAATCGGCGGCAAGGGTTTGTTCATCAAAGAAATCGAAGAGGCGCTGCTCGACCGTCGCGCCGATTTCGCCGTGCACTCATCGAAAGACGTGCCGCCCGACCTGGCCGAATCGCTGCTGGTGGATTGTTTTCCGGAGCGCGTGGACGCGCGCGACGTGCTCGTGACGCGCTCGGGCGCGGGCTTTGACGCTCTGCCGGCGGGCTCGAGCATCGGCACGTCGTCGTTGCGACGCCGCATTCAGCTGAGTGCCTTGCGTCCTGATCTGACGTTTGCGGTGCTGCGCGGCAACGTCGACACGCGCATCCGCAAATGCCGCGAGGGCGTGGTGGAAGCGATCGTGCTGGCGCGTGCGGGCATGCTGCGCCTGGGTATCGAGGGCGAAGCCAGCGAGGTACTGTCTGCCGAACGTTCGTTGCCCGCAGTCGGGCAGGGCGCGCTGGCCGTCGAACAGCGCGCGGACGACGCCGAAGTACACTCACTGCTTCTGCCCGCCTCGCACCAGGAAACGAAAATTGCGGTCCTAGCCGAGCGCGGCGTGATGCGTGCCGTTGAGGGCAATTGCCAGACCCCGGTTGCCGCCTACGCCATCCGCGAAGGCTCGCAAATTTGGCTGCGCGCATTGCTGGCCGAGCCAGACGGCTCGAAGTTGCGCAAAGACGAGCTGCGCGCGCCCTGGCCTGTGGAGGACTCCGAAGCCGCCTCACTAGGTGAACAGCTGGGTCGTTCGCTCCGCGCTCGCGGCTAATTTCCAGGCACCCGGCGTCCGAGCGCAGATTGTGGGTCGGCGCCTTTCCGCGCGCGCTCCGGATGTAAAAATCTTACATAGGACGCGCTCCTGCGGCGTCTAGGATGCCCGCGAGAACCTCGATCTACGTCGGAAGACCCTCAAGATTGGTCACAGTGGGTCGCGGCGCGCTCGCCTTCGCGATGATGGGTCGGGGCGTTTCCGCGCTCGCCCCAGATGCAAAAGTTTTGCATCGGACGCGCTTCTGCAGCGTCTAGGCTGCCCGCGAGCACCTCGAT
>DATCFJ010000991.1:0-3137 GCA_036509605.1 Polyangiaceae bacterium
CGCTGACCGTCGCTCCGAGCGCGAAGCTCGGCAGCATCAGCACGACGTGGCTTGCAAGCTGTAACGATGCCTCTGCGGGTAGCGCGAAGCCGCCCTTAATGGCGAAAAGCAGCCCGAACAGCGCGACCACGCACAGCCCGCTCAGGGTTTCGCTGAGCAACGCGGCGGCGCCGGCGGCGCGCATTGCCACACTCAGCGCGGCGTCTAGGCTGCTGCCGGCGGCTGCGGCGGCCCGGGCGCTACCGCCTGCGGCCAGCAGGGTGCTCATGTAGCCGGAAACGGTGGCGCCGAACGCGCCTAAGCAGAGGCCAGCGGCCGTCCAAAACCCGACCTCGAGCCGGGTAAGACTCGCTGAGCTGACGCCGACCAAGGTGCTGAGGGCCGCGGCGAGCACGACCAGGACCATGGTGGCGGCGCCAATCAGTCTGAACTCGCGCCATAGGAAGGCACGCGCGGCGCGTTCTAAGGCGCTGCCCAAACGCCGGATCGCCGGAGGGCCAGCGTCGCGCACGGACACGCCGCGCCACAACAGCAGCGCAAGCGTTAGCCCTACAACGTCGATTCCGACGATCAGCCCGAGTTCTGTCACGATCGGTTTCCGTGGCGCGCGCGGGCGCCCTACGCTCCGGCGTGCCACGGGACACGAACACTCGCTTCAATGCGGGCAACGCAGAAACGGCCGCTGATCAAACCCGCGATCAGAGAAAGCAGGTCCGAGTTACGAGGCTAAGCTTGTCGGGGCAGAAAACCCCGGGCCCACCGCGTAACTCTTGGCAGCACCCGTGCGCCAGAGATTGGACTTCGTAGCACGCACTCCGAGGGGCGCGCAAGGCCGGGTTTGGGGCCGGAGGCGGGATGGCGACCCGTGAAAGCCTCGCCGAGAAGGGTATGTCTACCTGATAGGACCCCCGGCGATTTCGGGTTTGGGCTTCGTTTTGGCTCCGCTCCGGTGCTCGCCAAAGCCCACCCCGTCGGGTATCACGAAGCGCGTTCGCCGAAATCCGAACTTGCCGGGTGGATTTGCTGATTTCAGACGAGATTTTCAGAGGCAGAAGAGAAAATCCGCTGAGCCTACAGGCAACCCGCGCGGCGACCGGACTACTTCTTTTTACCCTGCATCACCATCAGGTGATACTTCCCGAATTCGCTCTGCCCGAGTGTAAACAAAACTTCAATCAGCAAGCGATACGGGGTCGTTTGGTCGGCGATGATGATGGCTTCGGAGGACGCCGGATCGAGTCCCTTGGCGGCGCGCACGGCTTTGTCCGTGCGGCGGGCGGACTGCAGGGCGCTGCCGAGCGGCACGATGTACATGTCGTTCGGGCCGCCGCGCTTGTAGCGGGCGCCGACACCGGTCTGGGCCGTCGATTCGCGACCTGGCAGGGTCAGCACCTTCGCATCGCCCACGATGATCTGACTCTTGGAAATCGTGACCAGCACGCCTTCCTGACCAGGGGGCGTTTTCACGATCGAGACAGGCAGCTTGAGGTCGTCGCTCTGCGGGACGGCTGCGCTCGACTCACCCAACGTCTTCAACAAGAAGACGAGGATGATCGTCATGATGTCGAGCATCGCGGTGATGTTCAGGAAGTTGATCTCGGGCTCCATCGCGTTGCGACGAGTAGCCCGCCTGAGCGCAGCCTTGTAGGTGACGATCGATGCGCCCTTCTTGGGCGCGGGTCCGCCGGGCGGTGCAGCCGCTGTCATTTCGGCACCTTGAAGTTCACGTTATCGAACAAGACGTCGCCCTGCGGGGTCTGACGAAGTGCGTCGATCACGTCGATGATCGTTTGGTAGTCGGTGCCGAAGTTGCCAGTGATGTAGACCTGGTTCTCGTCGGCGAAGTCGGGTGACGAGCTCTTCAGGTGCGCCGCGCATGCGGTGAGCGCCTCGAGATCGTACTTGCCGTTCTTCATCGGCACAGCGATGCCGGGGCCCGGGCTCTGGCAGCCCGGTGCGATGTTGCCGCCTGCTGCCTTCAGAGAGAAGCCGTCGTTCACGATTAGCACCGTGAGGTTCAGCGCCTCCGAAGGCACTTCGGCGCGAACGCCGGAGCTCTTGCTGGCAGGAGGCGTGGTGTCGATCGTCGCCGTGAACGTCACTGCCACCGTCGCGAGGACGAAGATCAGGATGTTCATGATGATGTCGAGGAACGGGACGATGTTGAGCTCGCCACCCTCCTCGTCTGGAGCCAGCTCCTTCGGCTGACTCAGCCGGCGGATCTTACTGCGCTGCGCCGTCGTTAGCTCTGACATGTGGCGCGGAGCTCGTCAGTACTGACCGGGGCGCTGCGCGATGGTGAGCATGTTGAACGTGCGCTCCACCGTGGACTCGAGGTCGTGCTGAATCGCCTTCGCTCGCGTGTGCAGAATGATGTGCGTGATCATGCAGAACACGGCGATGCCCAAACCGAGCGCCGTGTTGTACATAGCTTCCGCGATCCCGTTCGACAGCATGCGTTGCTTGTCCGACTGGCTCAGGCCGGGAGCGGCGATCGACCCGAAGGTCAAGATCAGACCGCTGACGGTGCCGAGCAGACCAATCAGCGTGGAGATATTGGCCATCGACCAAAGAGCGCCGATGCGCTTCTCGGCTTGCGGCTTTAGCTCCGAGAGCTTCTCGCTCAAGGCTGCGTCAATCTCGTCGCCGCCTTTGTTGGCGTGCGTCAAACCGGCTTTGACGAGCTGCAGGATGGGGTAGTCGCTGGCTTCACACAGTTTGATGGCGCGGTCGATGTTTCCGGCCGCCACCAGCTTTTTGACCTGGGCGAAGAATTCTTTAGAGTTCACACGGTATTTCGTGAGTTGGAACGCGAGGCGTTCGACCACGATCGTCAGCACGATGGCTGAGGCGAACAAATTCAGAACCATGAAGGTCGGGTTCTGTTTGAACGCTTCAGCAAGTTGGCTGGATCCGCTGGAACCTTCGGCTGCAAGAAGCAGGAGCTGCATTCCCCTATTCCCTTCTCAATACTCTTCAGTGTGTTGATGGCTTTCCACGCCGTTGCCGGCAGGACGCCCAATCTCAGTCGAATCGCGACTATAGCCACCCCGCAAGACGCAGCGCAAGCTTGCGCTTCTCAAGCTGATTTTGCGGCCTTGCGGCCGATCCGAGCACACATTCAGCGCGACGAATTT
>DATCFJ010000992.1:0-6910 GCA_036509605.1 Polyangiaceae bacterium
TACTGTAAACCGATCCTCTCAAGCGGCGAGATGTGACCAATCTTGAGGGCCTTCCGACGTAGATCGAGGTTCTCGCGGGCATCCTAGACTCCGCAGAAGCGCGTCCTATGTAAAACTTTGCATCTGGGGCGCGCGGAAAGGCCCCGACCCATCATCACGAACGCGAGCGCGCCGCGACCCCATCAGTGCGAAGGCGAACGCGCCGCGACCCAAGATGCGATCAATCTTGAGGGCCTTCCGACATACAATTTTGAAAAGCGAACCCGCGCCGCGCGCAATTTGACTCCCAACGCTGCAACGTTGGGACTTGAGCCGTGCCGGCGACGCGGTGGGTAAGTGCTCGTTAATATAACACTTAATTACTCGACTAGGCGGGGGCGCCTCGTCGGGCGACGATAACCGGCAAGGCAACGTGCTTTTGGCCCCTGTCTGCATGAGGACCTTGCCCGTGAACCGCACGCCATTCGTTTTCGCGGCTTTCTCTGCGCTCACCTCTCTGGTCGCGCTCGGGTGTGGCTCATCTAGCGGTGGCGTCGGGGAAGCCGCCGGTGCGGGCACACCGAACAACGCGGGCACTGGGTCGAGCAACGGTGGCGCCGGCGACACGGCGACCCTGGGCGGTTCGGCGGGCGCAACCACGCCTATGGGGGACGCGGGCTCGAGCGCGGGTGGAACCTCAGGCGCCGGCGCCGCGGGGATGGGCGCGAGCAACGGAGGAGCCTCTGGCGCTACCAGTGCGGGTGGAAGCGCAGCCGCGGCCGGTAGCGGCAGCAGTGGCGGCCCAGCCGTGTACCCCACGCCTGCTACCGATCATCGAGCGATCAGCGTGCACGATCCGAGCATGATCCAAGTCGGCTCCACGTATTACTTGTTCGCGACCGGCGGCAAGCTCGGGTTCCGCAGCTCGACGAACCTCAGCACGTGGGCCAACGCCGGCGCGATCTTCACGGCGCTACCCGGGTGGATCGCGACCGAGCTCGGCACGACGATTACCGACCTATGGGCACCGGACATCAGCTTCGAAAACGGAACGTACCGCGTGTACTACGCGGGCTCCAGTTTCGGCTCGAACCACTCGGTGATCGGCCTCGCTACGAACACGACGCTCGACGCGAAGAACGCCGCGTACGAGTGGGTGGACCAGGGCCTGGTCATCGAATCCAACAAGACGGGCGGCACGAGCGACAATTGGAACGCCATCGACCCGAACTTCATCAAAGATGAGAGAGGGCTTGATTGGCTGGTTTTTGGCTCGTTTTGGAGCGGGATCAAGCTGCGACGGCTCGATTCGACGACCGGTAAGCTGTCGACCACCGACACTACGCTGTACTCACTCGCCAGCAACTCGGGCGGTGTCGAAGCGCCGTCGATTGTCTTTCACAACGGCTATTACTATCTGTTCGTCTCGTTCGACGCGTGCTGCAAGGGCGTCGACAGCACGTACCGGACTACGGTCGGTCGCTCCACCGCCATCACGGGTCCGTACGCAGACGACACCGGTAAGGCAATGCTCGCGGGCGGCGCCCTGCAGCTGCTCGCAAAGGACGGCCGTTACATTGGCCCAGGCGGCGGCACCGCGTTTCGCGACGGCGGCCTCTACTACTACGCGTATCACTATTACGACGGCAACGCGAACGGGGCTTCGTTCCTCATGCTGCGCCCCATCGCCTGGACGGCGGACGATTGGCCGATGTTCATGGCGCCGCTCTGGGAGTGAGCCGAGTGGGCGTCTGCCACGAACCCGTGCGCCGGCCCCGAACAGCGGCACGCGACGCCGAAGGCTGCGCCGCCGGGTGTGCGGCCGGGTGACCATCAATCAATCGACCTCTCAATTGGAGTCGCGTGTCGCTTTTCGCGATCAGAACGGAGCGCTCGTTCCATCTCTTGGCCAGCATGAAATCGAACGTCTGGGTCTGGGCTATTGCCGCTTTCGCATTGGGGATTTTGTCCTGCATCCCGACCAAGAAAGTCGCCGGCCCAGCGCCGGAGGAGCTGGCTAGCGTCGTCAATGACGACGTGCTGGCCACGTTTTTCGACGACGACTTTGCCAAAGCGAGCGGTGGCTACAGCTATAGCTACGGCGGCAAGACCCACACCAAGGTGATGAAGAGCAGCTCGGGCGTCGGCGCGATGCTGGTCGCCTATTTCGATGACGACTACTCGGGCGTGAACGTCTCGATGGGGAACAGCAAATTGCTGAATTTGACCCCCTATCGCAAGACGGGGAGCCTGACTTTTTTGATCCAGGGTGGGCCGGCTGCGCAAAAGTTTATGATTGGACTGATGGACGTGCACGCGGACGGCAAGAAGGTGCAGAGCAAGGTCAGCGGCGACAGCTACGCCGTCGTTAAAGAGGGCGCTTGGGTTCGCTGCACCATTCCGCTCAAAGCCTTCGGGGATGACGGCGTGTACTGGGACGCCGCGCAGAGCCGAGAAATCTCCGCGAAGATGGACTGGAGCCGGATTCAGGATTTTCGCATCTCCATCAATCGGGGTGAGAATAAGGTCGAACCGGGCAAGCCCGTCATGTTCTATCTCGACCAAATTCAGCTCAGCAAGACCGCCAAGGGCGTCGAAGATCCCGACCAGTACTGGGATCATGAGTTCAAGTCCGACGCACCAGTCGCGCTCGTGACCGACTTTACCCAGTGGAAAGAGGCGTGGAAGTCGCAGCACGGTAAATCGGCCGAGATCGCCGCGGCGGTCGCTGCCTTACCGAAAAATGCCCCCGAGGGTGTCAAGGGCGAAGCGCTGAAAGTCGACTTCAAGCCTGGCGACTGGTTCGACGCGTTCGTGCAACCCGCGACCGCAACGGGCATGATCGCCGATTGGAGCAAACATTACGGCGTCAGCGTTTGGCTGTACACGGACAAGCCGTACCAAGCATTCGACTTCGTGATCCAAGATCGCGATCACGAGATGTTCTGGGCCAAGGCCGGGGCGGGTCGCGGTTGGAACCAGATCCTGATCCCATTCCGCGCGTTCACGAAGTTCCCGTATTTTCAGCCGCCGGAAGCCAAGGCCAACAACAAGCTGGATTTGGACGGCGTGTACCAATTCGGCATCAAGCCGGGCGGCGAAGTGCCCGGAACGCTGTATCTCGCGAAGCTCGAGCTGACGAACGCACGCGAGCTCGTCAAAGTGAAAGGGCCCGCCGAGCTGCCCGCGATTTTCCAAGGCGACTTGGCCAAAGTCGTGCAGAAGATCCCAGACATCTACGGCGTCAACGTGGGCCTGTGGGCTCCAGATTTGATCGATCCGGCTTCACTCAGCGCGGAGAAGCAGCTGAGCCTGGGCGTGGTGCGCTACCCCGGTGGTCTGCGCTCCGACGAAGAGGATTGGCGAAAGACACTCAAGGCCAAAGACTTCAATGTCGACACGGACGAGTTCCTCGATTGGTGTAATAAGACGGGCTGTAAGCCCATGTTCACTGCAAACGTGGGTGACGGCACGCCGGAGCTGGCCGCAGCGTGGGTGAAGTACGTGAACCAGACGCGCAAGGGACCCAAAGTACAACACTGGGAGGTCGGCAACGAGGTCTACGGTGATTGGCACCGTTACTATGCGAAGTGGGGCAAGGACGGCGGCGTGGCGTACGGCAAGGCGCTACGCGCGTACGTGAAGGCGATGAAAGCCGTGGATCCCACGATCAAAGTCAGCGCGGTCTGGATGCTGAATGGGCCGTGGAACAAAGCGGTGTTCAAGGAAGTCGCCGACGTGATCGACGCCGTGAGCGTGCACCACTACGCGCAGAATGAAGGCTCCGAAAACGACCAAGCGCTGCTCGCCGTCTCGTCCCAAGCCGACACGGTCATGAAGAGCGTGAAGCAGCAAGTGGACGAGCTCGGCGTTAAGGGCAAAGTCTACGAAATTTGGCTCACCGAGTGGAACTCGGTCTCCGCCAACCCCGGCCCGCAGATCTTGCAACACGTGAACGGGCTGTTCGTTGCGGACTACCTGGGTCACCTCGCGCAATCGCCCATCCAAGTGGCCAATCTGTGGGCGCTGTACAACGGTCGTGACAAGCGCCTGGGCGACTACAGCTTGCTGGCTCCCAAAGGCGATCCGCAGGAGTACAACTTCCGTCGGCCTTCGTATTGGGCCTTCGAAATGATCTCGAACACGCTGACAGGTAGCTTGCTTCAGGCCAAGACCGATCAAGAAAACTTGTCGGGTTGGCTTGCCAAGCGCACGGACGGCAAAACGGCGATCGTATTCGTGAACAAGAACTTCGACACGGACTACAAGACCACGCTCAAGGTGCCCGGGCTCAAGGGCGAAGCCACGGTCGAAATCCTGACTGTCGACAACTCGGGCGGGCTCGTCGGTCAGGAAGCGACGGGCAAAGTTCATCCGTCCACGGGCCCCAAGTCACAGAAGCAGAGCCTCGCCGATGGCGCGACACTCGTGGTGCCGAAGGCGTCGGTCGTGACCGTGCGCTACTGAGCGTTGCACGCGCGACAGCCGGGGCTCATCACGGTGCCCGGAGGAAGGCATCAATCTGTACGACTTCGCGGATCAACGTGCGTAGATCGCGGCCTAACCGCGCTTTTTCCTGGCGCCGCCGGGTTGCGCGGCGACTTTCGTTTTGGGCGCTTTCGCTGGGAGCTCGCGGGCGTTTTCGAACGCGCGCGCGATCCAACGGCGAAGCTCGACGGGCTTGGCGACCACGCCCTCGGGAAGCATGACCTTTTTGCTCAGGACTTTGCCGTTGCCCATCGGATCGAAGAACGCCGCGCCCTCTAGCGCGAGCGCCGCGACTCGGTCGCTCTCGGACAGCAGGACCATCACCGAACGCCCGAACAGCCCCGCGAACACGTGCCCGTTCACCTTCGCGACCACGCCGCCGAACAGCTTGAGCGTCTCGATGCGCGCATCTTTGGGCAGCGCCGCCTCGAAGCGAGCATGATTTTCGGCGGGTACCTTCACCGTAGCCATGGGCCGGAGGTTATACCCGTTGCCCGCGTGCCAGCCGGGCCTCGGCTCGCCGAACGCCGGGCGGCGAATCCCGTGCACGAGCCGCCCGCGGCGCGGCTGACGAGCGGGTCGGCAGAGCTCGCGCCTCGGCAGCGCGAAGCGTTGGGTGGAATTTTTTGGTACCACGGTCCGTGGCCGCGCATTCCGCTTCGAAATTGGCGACCAACTGGAGCCGGTACCGAGCACTGACATCGTCAGGCCCCTCACCACACCCCAAGCTTTGACTCCCTCCCGCACAATCTGCGCCAGAGGAACGGTGCGGGGCGCTAAGTTACCATCGGAGAATTGCATGCATACGAAGTGGCTGCCGACGCTCAGTCTTGGATTGTTGATAGGAATCATAGGCTGCGGAAGCTCAACCCCCGGGGCGCCGAGCTTGGGCGGTGCCGGCGCATCCACGGTCGCCACGGGAGGCGCGGCCACCGGTGGTTCGGCGGGCGGCTTGTCCACCGGTGGCTCGGCCACGGGGGGCAGCGCAGGTGGCGGGACCGCGAGCGGCGGGACGCCGAGTGGCGGGACCGCGAGTGGCGGGACCGCGGGTAGCGTAACTGGCGGCGGCGGCAATACCTCGGGTGGTACGGCAGCCGGCGGAAGCGCCGGTGTCGCTGCGATGGGCGGAAGCGCCGGCGCTAGCGGGGGCGCGGGAGGAGCCGGAGACAAGACTGCAGCGGCTCCGAGCAAAGGCTGCACCGTCACCGATGGCGTGAAGACGCTGACGACCGGCGGCATGTCGGTTTCGAAGGGTCTTGCCACGTCGACCACACTCAAGATCACGAGCGGCGGAATGAGTCGCGAATTCATCGTCGACATTCCGGCGGATTACAAGCCGACGCACCCGTATCGCCTGATCTTTTCCTGGCACCAGGCTTATGGTTCGGACGTCGGCAATGCGAATGGCCAATATCCTGCGTTTTCGGGACCCAACTTCGACGCAGCCAACTACGCTTTCTTCGGGCTCCACCGCGAAGCGACCACGGCGAACGATCCCGTCATCTTCGTAGCGCCCGAGGGAATCGGCAACCTGCCCTGGGATTACAAGCGAGACGTCGTCCTCTTCGACGACCTGCTCACCCTCATCGACGCAAACCTGTGCATTGACGACAACCGGGTCTTTTCCACGGGCTTCAGCTTCGGAGCGATGATGAGCTACGCCTTGTCGATCACGCGTCAGACGAAGCTACGCGGCGTGGTCGCCATGGCAGCGGCCAACTACAATCTGCCCAATGAGCCGACCGATACCAATACAGCGCAGGTCGCGTACATGGGGACGACCGGCATGAGCGATGGCACTTGTCCGTGGGGCACCGACACCATGGGCGGGAAGGCCTGCAACCTTCAGCACGCCAAGGACAATGGCTGCACGATTCCCGCCGCCATCACCACGACGACGGCCGGCAGCAAAAAATACGTCTGCTTCGATTTCGATGGGTGCAAGCCGGGCTATCCCGTCAAAGCGTGCACGTTCGATGGCGCGCACACCCCATCGAGCGTGGATGACGGGAGCTCGAGCGGCGATGACGGCATGAAGGCCTTCATTCCACCGCTGGCCTGGAAGTTCATCTCGCAGTTCTGAGTGAGCCATCCGGCCCGGCATGCCATCGCTTGGCGCCTCGTCTGCTTGCAGATGAGTGCGCCAGGCGACTGGCGCCGACGCCGCGCTGGGCTTCGCGAGAGGCGCACACTGCCCGCCGTCGTCCGCGTGCGCGCTGAGCTCGTGCTTCGTAATCTGAGTGCCGCAATCGCGCTGGTGCGCGCCGGGCTCTAGCCGCGGTGCGCTTTGTATGTCGGTCTTCCCTCAAGATTGGTCACAGTGGGTCGCGGCGCGCTCGCCTTCGCGATGATGGGTCGGGGCGTTTCCGCGCTCGCCCCAGATGCAAAAGTTTTGCATCGGACGCGCTTCTGCAGCGTCTAGGCTGCCCGCGAGCACCTCGAT
>DATCFJ010000993.1:0-3862 GCA_036509605.1 Polyangiaceae bacterium
GCTCGCCCCGCCGCTCGTTCCATCGCTCTTGCCGCTGCCGCTACAGCCAACAGCGAGAGCAACCACCGCGGCGGCAGCAAGGAGAGACCAAGGGGACCCCACTCGTGTAAACAGCATGCGTAGCAAACAAGCTTAGTTCAGATCCGAGCACCGATCTCGGAGGAATCAACGGAAGAAGCCGTTGACGCGCCCGCGCGACGAAGTTGAGCCGCGCCGGAAGGATGAATACATGAGACCCCAGCACTGGCTTTTCTTCGGCGCCGCCGGAATTTGCGCTTCTCACCTGAGTGCGTGCTCGTCCAAGTTCGACGCTTGCTCAGAGAGCCGCACCTGCGCGCCAACGAACGAAGCAGGCGCGGCGGGCGCAAAAGCAGGCGCGACCGGCGCGACCGAAAATTCCGGCGCTGACGGCGGCGCGGCGGGCGAGATCACGAGCAATGCCGGAGCCAGCGGTGAGTCCGAAGCGGGAGCCGGAGGAGAAGCGGGAGCGACGTTAATTGCGTGCGACGCGCAGTTGAGCGCGTGCGGCAAGGCGTGCGTTGATCTGAAAGCGGACCCGAAGAACTGCGGGAGGTTTATTGGCTCGATGAATCCACGTACACGAGCACGAACACGACCTCGACCCCCAACCCCGACGGTACGCTGTGGCGTGCCAGCTTCAGCGATCTAGTACCGAAGGCGCTCGCTACGGGAAGCATGAGGTTCCATGGCAGCCTAGCCGTTGGGCCCGAAGCGATTTACTTCGCGGGCCAGTTCGATTCGAAGGGACCGAGCGGCGTCTCCGGCGCGATCTTTCGCGGCCCGTTGCCGAACGGGCTTGGCGCGGCCGCCCCGCCAAAGTTCGCCGAAGCAGGCGCCGCAAATAGCCTGATGGTGGATGGCTCGACGCTATATTGGCAAGACAGCGCCGTCGGGTCGATTGAGCGCTGTGCGCTGTCCACAAGCTGCGCGTCCTCGGAAGTGATCAGTGTGGTACCGATCGACACAACGCTCGTGCGCCAAGACGCGACCTCGCTATATCTGACGAGAGGCAGTGGCGACAATCTCTCTATCCAGCGGCTCGCGAAATAGTTCCAGCACGAAATGCGGAACGGGCGCCGTAAAGCGCCCGCTCTCAGTCAACGCAAACTGGTCCTAATTCGTTTCGTTACATTGGCCGTTGCCCGGCGCGCCGCTCGCATGCTTGCAGTGGGGGTCCACGGCCATTCCCGCAACCACGAAGCCGAGGTGTGTGTTCCAGCAGGCGAGACCCATAGCCCCCGCGGCAGCGGGCTTTGAACATTCCGCAAGACACTTGGCTTCGGTGTCGACCACAGCCGGGATGAACCCGCTGGCGGTGCATCGCGCGATCAATCCATCGGGGCCCGAGCACCACTTGGTGCAATCCGCACTCGGACCACCCGCGCCACCACCCGCGCCACCACCAGCACCCGCCGCTGCGCCACCCGCGCCACCCGCGCCAGCTGCGCCGCCCGCGCCAGCTGCGCCGCTAGCACCACCAGCGCCACCAGCGCCTGCCGAGCCGGCACTGCCGCCCGCTGCGCCACCGGCACCTGCCGTCGCTGCGCCGCCAGCACCTGCCGTCGCTGCGCCGCCAGCGCCTGCTGAAGGAGCGCCCGCTGAAGGAGCGCCCGCCGCCGGAGCGCCTGCAGTACCGGTTGCGCCACCGGCGGGTGCGCCTGCGGTACCGGTTGCGCCCGCGGTGCTGGTTGCGCCTGCGGTGCTGGTGGTCGTACCCGTCGAGCCGCTGCTGCAGCCTTGGAGTGCGCAGATCGAGAGCATGGCGACCGAGCTTGCGCCGAGAAGAAGTTTGATATTCTTATTCATGATTATTTAGTCCCCTTTTGGAGGCGGAAGGATCGGACCGGCAACTGAGCCTGTCAAGCATTCGACAAACCATCGGCCCCTGATCGAGTGTCCAGAGTCTGCGTCCGATGGCAGTAAAAGCTAGCGATTTCGCGTGTCACTCAAGCGCGAGCGCGATCGGACTTGGGTGGTGTCGTGATTCGCCGCACTTCGATACGTTCGGCGCGGCGCGCGCTGGCACGGGCGACGGAAAATTGAAAGCCGTGGAACTCGACCACGTCGCCGGTGCGCGGCACGCGACCGACCAGATCGGCAACGAACCCGCCCACCGTCACCAACTCGACGCTCTCATCGACACCGAGGATCTCGAACAATTTGCGTGTCTCGGCGGACGCGCGACACACGAACACGCCGTCTGCGCGCCGAAAAATGCGCTGATCGACGCGGTCGCTCTCGTCCTCGATTTCGCCGACTATCTCTTCGAGCACGTCCTCGAGCGTGATCAAACCTTGAGTGCCGCCGTACTCATCGACCACGATCGCGATGTGTCGACGCGCCTCTTGAAACGTGCGCAGCACCTTCTCCAACGGCGCGCTCGCGGGGACTACCAAGAGCGGAGTCTGCAAGGCCTCGAAGTCGATATCAGCGCCTGTGGCTAACGCGCCGTCCCGAAACAAAAGGTCCTTTACCAAGATGACGCCCTTGGCGTGATCCAGATCGGCATCGGGAGTCCAGGGGAAGCGACTGTGCTGCGAACGCCGAATCAGATCCAGGTTCTCGGCGAGCGTGCGCTCGCCGGACAGGAACGTGACTTGCGCGCGCGGCACCATCACTTCGTAAGCGGTGAGCTCGCGCAGCGCCGTTGCGCCTTCGATCATGTCCGCAACGCGCCCGGCCAGGGCGCCTTCAGTGCGCCCGAGCGCCACGAGCAGCCGGATCTCCTCCAGCGATGTGACCGGGTTTTCGTGGTCACCGCGCAAGACATCGGCAACCAGACCCGTCACCCACAACACCGGACGCAGCACGAATGCGAGCCCGGTGACGCCGTAGGCGACGGGCGCCGCCAGCGTGGCCACGTAAGTGACGCCGATCGTCTTGGGGATGATCTCCGAAAACAGCAGCACGGCCAGCGTGAACGTCAGCGAAAAGGCCCACAGCGAGGACTCGCCCATGGCGTGCACGTACATTGCGCCGCAGACCGACGCGCCGATCGTGTGCGCCACGGTGTGGAACGAGACAATAGCCGCGATCGGTCGGTCGATCTCGCGCTTGAATTCGCGCAGAATTTCGGCCGCTCGGGATTTACCTAAAGCTTCGATCTGCGCATGTCCCACGCTCAGCACGACCGCTTCCGCGATCGAGCAAAAGAACGAGACACTGAGCGAACCCAGAACGGTGAGAACGAGAATCAGCATCGGCGCGGCGCGCGTTCACTCGAGCGCGGGCGCGAGCGTAGCCGGTTGGCTCGTGACGCGCGAGAGCGCCACGCGTTCGGCCGTGAAACCGGCTGAAACCAGCGCTACGCGCGCGCTTGCGGTAGTCAGGCGCGCGGCGCGCCGGCCACCAATTGCTGTTGTTGCTGCTGAAGAAATTGAGCCACTGCGCGCGAGCGCTCGATGGCGAACTGCTTGACCTCGCGGTTCGAGGAACCAGCGAGCGCGTTGAGCAGCTTCGTCACACGATTGACTTCACGCTTCTGGAACAACGCCTCGAAGTAGTTGTTCGCCAAGCGCACGTCATTGGCCATCTTGCTCTCGTGCTTTTGGAGCGTGCTAATCACCGAATCCAGATCGCCATTTTGACCGTACAGCGCCGACAGGCAGATCAACGCGAGCGGGTCGTTCTCGTTGCGCTCGACGGCCTTCTTCGCCCAGACGAGCGCCTTGTCGCGCGTGGCTTCGTCAGCTGAATACAGACCTTGCAGCGCGATGAACGGCGCGGCCGTCTTCTTGTTAGCCTCGAGATCGGCGAGCGCGACAACGGCTTTCGTCGCCGCTTCTTCGTTTTCGTTAGTGCGGATCTGAGTGAACAAATAGGCCCAACCGTCGACCGAATT
>DATCFJ010000994.1:0-11732 GCA_036509605.1 Polyangiaceae bacterium
GGGGGGGGGGGCGGTCGCTGAGCTGCTGGCACTCAAAGCCAAAATAGTGAGCATTGCACCGCTGATAACTCGAATCTTATTCATTTTCTTTTGCCTTGTGTTTGATTTGCTGCAATCTCAAAGAAAGATCCGCGCGCCAAAGCCCGAAGCAGAGTAAGCGACGCTTGCGTATCCCCCACAGTCCCAGAACGAATCCTTCACATCCGAGTCCCGCTGCTTGGCGCCCCGTTGCACATCAGCAGCGGCAGCTCGCAGTACCCATCTCGAGCTGACCAAGCTTTCGGTCAGCAGTTGACGCCCCCTTTTTTGCAAGGCACGTGCCTGACATCGAAGACGTGATATGGGATTTCCGGGACCTCGGTCAGGGCAACGCGGACCTGATATTGGGGCCGGATTCAGCTGATTTGCGCGCTGCTTGCGTGGCATGTTGACGGCCGGACGCCTCGCCAGGCTGTGTTCGGAGCGCACACCGAACACGGCCCAGTCCCGATGAGATGCGCGGTCTCCCCGCCCGAACTACGGAGAGTCTGTGGCAGCTCCCCGCGCTTCGCTGGCAATGAACTCAGCCACGTCTCTACCGTCGAGCAAGCGATAGGCGCGGTACCGAGAGAACCCCAGCGCGCTCGCCGCTGCCGCGACGCTTCCGCCGTTTTCTTTCAACACGAGCGCGAGTCGCCGTAAGTCATGGTTACGGCGATCCGCTGGGCACGGTGCTGGCGGGGAAATCGACTCGCCAGCGGCTGGGACGAGCGCGAGGAGCTCGGCAGGAAGAAATGAGCGCTTCAATGTCGGCTCAGAGCCGTGCACAGCCAATAGCCGACGAGTGAACTGCTCCAAGCCGCGAACGTTGGTGGGCCATTGATGAAGGCATATGCATTCGATCAACTTGGCTTGGATCTGGGGCGGCTGTCCGCCCGAGTAGATGTTGGCAAAGTGCTGAAATAGCGAAGCTATGTCCGCGGGCCGATCGCGCAGCGGTGGTAATGTTACGGTCAGGCCTGACAGACGAGCGCTCAAGTCCTCGCGGAATGTTCGATCGGTCACCGCGCTCTCCAATGGGCGCTGGGTGGCGACGACGATTCGCACATCGATAGCTATGCCCTTCGTGTCTCCGAGCGGCGTCACTTGACGTTCCTCGAGCACGCGTAATAGCTTACCCTGCAGCTCAAGAGGTAGATCTGCAACTTCGTCTAGAAACAGCGTGCCTTGATGTGCGGCGCGGAAATGACCCGAATTCGTGCCGTCAGCTCCGGTGAAGGCGCCTTTGCGACTTCCAAACAGCTCAGCCTCGGCTAAAGCCTTGGGCAAGGCGGCGCAGTTGATGGCGTGGAACGCGCCAGTTCTGCCGCTGAGCTCGTGGACTGCGCGGGCCACTCGTTCTTTGCCGCTGCCGGTGGGGCCGATCAAGACCACGGGGATATCGCTCTTGGCTGCGTTCCGCAGCGGCTGAAGGGCAGCGTCCAACTCAGCGCCACCGAAGAGGCCCTCGGCAATCTCACGAAACTCTGGGGGCGGGCCAGGCCAGTCGATAAACACGCCGACGTGATCGCTGACCCGCAGCACGGCACCACGGAAAATCGGGGCGTGCTGCACACGCTCGCCGTTTAGAAAAGTGCCGTTTCGGCTTTGGAGATCCTTCAACGCGAAGATCGGGCCTTGGCGATAGAGCTCGACGTGCCGTCGGGAGAGGCCAGTCCCCGCTAGCGGCACTGCGCAGTCGGGGTCGCGACCGATAACCAAGCCGTGCTCCACCGGCGTAGTGGCTCGTCGAGCCTGCGGGAAGACCCACCGCAGCCAGAGTTGTGAGCGCGGACTGGCGACAACGGATTCAGGCTCGGCGCCGGTGGTGTTCCCTGTGCTCATGGCAATCAACGCCGCGAAAATACCACGGCCGCCTCGGTGCTCAAACCAAGACCCCGGGATCTGGCGCTAGAAGGCGCGTTGCCAATCCACGCTTATTCCGCCACGCTTCGCTCCGATCGACGGAAGCTCGTAACGCGCCGGATCCTCCGACGTAAACAGGAGCACAGCTCCTGTCAGCAATACCGAGCTACCCACAATGGCCGAGCTCAGGCTCCAGTCATCCAACGTCCGGACTTGGACCGACCGTCGTTCGACGTCTTGCTGTTGCGACACATAGTTGGGGGAGGTTCCCGGCGTGCGGTCAGCAGTGTCCCGCCGCTGCCGCAAGTCAGCGTAAGCATGCGAGCTCAGCAGCTCCAACGTTGCCGCAGCCACGAGCAGCCCGGAGCCAACGCCGGCCAACACATAGCCGACGCTGCGCTGTCTGCGGATACTGCCTCGATGCTCTTCGGCGTACTCAGGCTCGGGTACGAGACGAATCCCCATCCGCTTGTGTTCGCCTGATCTCAATTCAATATTCGTATCCCAAGTCTGAAAGCCGAACTTCTTCAGCTCTAAACGGTGTTGCCCGAAGGGCAACGGCGCGGGTGCCCAGCGCACACCATCGACGAACGTTTGCGCATCCGGTTCGCTTGGTGTGACCGCGAGCGTCGCTGTCTCGGAGGGCGCAAGCTTGCTGAGCTTTACGCCACAGTCCAAGCTTGGAGACGCCCCCGGCGCCCAGTTGATAGTGGTCGATGTGTAGCCTGGACGCTGAAAGGTGATGCGGTGCGCCTCCTCAGTGACCGCGACTGGCGTCCGCAAAGGGGTATTACCGTACGGCAAAGCGTCCAAGAGCACCGCTACCCCGGGAACGTCGCATGCAATTGATAGCCAAACCTCCGGTGGTACGACGGGTAGGGCATCTTTGCTCAGCTCGACGTGAATGGACGTCGGGCTCGCATGTTGGACGCTGAAGGCCCGCGCAGCAGACTGGTAGCCATGTGCCATCACGACAAGCACGTGGTCGCCGGTGACGAGCGGCAAGCTGGCCCCGGTAAGCACGACGGCCTTTCCGTCGAGCAGCACCTGGGCGCTCTCGGGCACTGCTGAAATAGTGGCGAGCCCAATGCGTCTCTCATTGAAGGTGATGCTGTTGGCGACTTCGTCGCGCCGCTTGGAGTCGATTGCGCTACCGCCCTCGGAGAGGTAGCGCTTGAAGGCGCTTACGGCATCGACCGCGCGACCCATTGCCGCGTAGGTCCTGCCCAAGTTGTAGAGAACAGCGAAGTTGGGGCTCGCCTTGTAGGCGGCCTCGAAGTCTGCCGCCGCGGCGTCGATGTCCCCTGATCTGGCGTGGCTCAGACCTTGCTGGAAGTGATCTGCTGCGAGCTCGCTATTTGAGGGTTCGGCCGCGGCCTTTCGAACGGTCGCTAAGGCCAGCAAGCCGACCAGCAAGAGACCCGTTTGCCTCATTTCTTCTGCGACTCCGGGGCACCATAGGGGTTCTTCCAGTCGAGGGTCGCGCTGTAGTCGTCGGGCCGCAGCACTGCGCTTGCCTTTGTCACTCTGGCAGCGGCTCGTGCATCCGTGGCGGCGAGACGTCCACTGCTCGAAGGCGCGCCGGGGACAGCTGTCGGCTGAGTAGGAGAAGCCTGGGCGCGCGGGGCCGGCGGTAGCTCGGTCGATGTCGACGACTGACTGGAGATCGCGACGGGCGCCGCACGCTTCACCTCGTACGGTGGCGCCCGGAGCAGCCAAGCGCGATCCAACACATGTAGAAGCAGAGCGCCCAGAAGAGCTAAGGCCCCCACAGCAAGGCGTCTCCCGCTTTTCCGTGAAGCTGCCGCCGCTCTCGGGTGCCCAGTAGTACTGATAGACGACGTTTCACCGCGGGTGTGTCCGAGCGCGGTAGCGTCGTCACGCAACGCATCCGCCCCGTTCGTCACTCGCGCGGGGTGCGTACCCGCATGTTGCTCAAGAGCGTCTGCGAGCTCATCAGCGGACTGAAAGCGATCCTCGGGGTCACGTTCGAGACTCCGCTTCACTACTGCTTCCAGGTTCGGGTCGACTCCTGGTCTCATCTCACCAAGCGGCACGGGGTGCTGGTTCATCACGTGGAACAAGATAGATTCGGCATTTCGCCCGGGATGCGGGACTTCACCTGCGAGACACTCGTATAAGATCGCTCCGAGCGCGTAGAGGTCCGCTCGCTGGTCGAGCGGCGTGTCGCCACGGGCCTGCTCGGGCGCCATGTACTTCAAAGTCCCGATGAGCGAACCGCTCTGCGCGGTGGAGTTTCCGCCGCTGGTTTGCACAACACCGAAGTCCAGGATTTTGGCTCGGTCTCGCCCGTCGTCGGTGCGCTCAATGAACAGATTCTCCGGCTTCAAATCGCGATGCACGAGCCCGAGCTCGTGCGCAACGCGAAGCCCGCGGCATGCCTGAATGACTAAACGGACGGCGCGCGGCACGGGCAGCTGCCCGAGTGCCCGGAGCACGCTGCGCAGATCCTGTCCGCGCAAGTAATCCATTACGTAGAACGGCGCTCCGTCGGGCAGATGGCCGCAATCGACAATCGAGACCACGTGGTCGCTCTCGATCCGACTCGCGCTCAGAGATTCTCGAGAGAAGCGCCGCAACATTCGGCCGCTTCGGACGAGCTCGGGGTGCAGTAACTTGACGGCGAAGCGTCGACCGAGGACGCGGTGGCGTGCTTCGTAGACTTCACCCATACCACCCTCGCCAATCTTGCGAACGAGCTCGTACTTCTCGCACAGGACCTCGCCGATGCGGGACGGCGTCAGGTCATCGTCGCCGGCCTGTGATTCTGAAAATGGCGACGCTTTGTCGACTTGCCTAGCGCTCATGGTCCCCAATTTCGCCCAGTCGCTATGCGCATAGCATGAAGCCCGGAAAAGGCGGTTGCGACGGCCCTCGGAAACGTGCGAAAATCTCCTGGCCTAGATGGTCGTGGGTCGGTTGACGGGGAAGCTCGCGGACACGCGCCCCATTTTGGTGCTCCTACTCGGCTTTGCGTGCGCGTTTTCGGCCTGCCATGATCTGCAGCAGCACGCGGATCCGCCACCCGGAGGTGGCGGCGGCATTGCCGGGCTTCCGGGGGCAAGGCCGTCGGGCGGCGAGGCAAACGGAGGCGGCGCCGGATTGGACGGCGGCACTGCCGGATTGGACGGCGGCACTGCCGGATTGGGCAGCGACGCTACCGGATTGGGCAACGCCGCAGGTGAGTCAGATACGAGTGCTGGCGCTAACGGCGACTCGGACGGAGGTGCCGCGGGTGTCATCTCCGGCGGCGCCGGCGCGAATGTTGTCGGGAGCGGTGGAAAACTGGAGCCCGCGGACGGCGGCGCTGGGGCACCCGGAATGCAAAGCCAACTCGTCGTCCCCAGCTGGATTGCCTGGCTTACCTCAGACTTGATCTGACAGGAAATCGCAAGCCCGAACGGAGGGAAACAGAAATCAATTCCCCGAAGTAATGACGATGTTCTCGATGAGAGCCTCATCACCCGGGTCGCCGGCGATTGTGCACGGTGTCGACTCGGGCCCGCCAACGGCAGTCTGGTTCGTGTCGACACGCACCGTCTTGCCAGCCAGATAGGCCGCGGTCAGCAGGGTGGTCATTGCCTTCCATTGCTCAGTCGCCATACGCGGATCGAGCATGAGAGTGCTGCTGGTGGCGCAGGATGGCGTGCCGTTCGGTGTTAGCGCAAAGCGAAGAAAGAGCCGGGGGTTATTGGGTTGAGCACCGCTTTCACCGTCGGGATTGCGGTCTTCCTCCATGTACGTAATCGCCGTTTGATTGGTACTGCCCGTGGCAACGACGCTGGCGGTCAAGACAAAACTGCTTAGCAGCACGCAAGCGATAGCAGGAAGCTTCGTCATATCTCACCCTTAGTTATCCTGTAGTGGGCGGAGACCGTAGCAAAAATCTGAGCGAAGCGCAGCTCGGTCTGTCAACCCCGCAAAGCGAGCAGCTCTTTGACGATGCGCGCGATCTGCGCATCCGTCAGCCCGGAGGTGCTCGGCAGACACAGCCCCGTACGCGCCAGCTCATCCGTCACGGGATACTGACCCGAGACGTCGCAGCCGTACTTCGCCAGCGCCGGCTGCCGGTGCATCGAGACGAAGAACGAGCGCGTCTCGATGCCCGCAGCTTTGAGCCGCGTCATGACCTCGTCGCGGCTCATGCCGAAGTCATCACCGATCAGGATGCTGTACATCCAGTATGAGCTGCTGGTCCAAGGCGCCTCAGGTGGGATGGTGATGCCCTTTTGACCCAAGAGCAGCGCGTTGTAGCGCGCGGCGTTCGAGCGTCGGCACTCGAGGTAAAACTCCGCACGTTCGAGCTGCGCCAAACCGATCGCCGCGAGCACGTTCGGCATGCGGTAGTTGAAGCCGATCTCGTCGTGGACGTAGCGGCGCGAGCCGTCCAGCGGGAAGCACAGGTTCTTGTAGTAGCGCAGCCGCTCGATGAAGCGGTCGTCACGCGCGACGACCATGCCGCCTTCGCCGGTGGTGATCAATTTATTGGCGAACAAGCTGAAGCAATTGATGTCGCCAATCGCACCGCATTTGCGGCCCTTGTAGAAGGAGCCAATGGCCTCGGCGGCATCTTCGATCACGAGTAGGCCGTGCGCGTCGGCGATCTTCTGCAGCTCGTCCATGTCGCAGGCATGCCCGTAGACGTGCACGGGCATGATGGCTTTCGTCTTCTTGGTCACCTTGGCAGCGACCAAGCTCGGGTCGATATTCCAATTGCTGACGTCCGAGTCGACGAACACCGGTTTGGCGCCCGTGTAACAGACCGCGAACGCCGACGCGATCATCGTGAACGCGGGGATAATGACTTCGTCACCCGGTCCGATACCCGCGGCCACCAGAGCCAAATGCAGCGCGGTCGTGCCTGACGTCGTGGTCACCGCGTGCGGCACGCCCAGGTACTTGGCGAACTCACGCTCGAACTCGCCAACGTAGCTGCCGCTAGACGAGATCCAGCCGCCCGATACGGCTTTGGTGACGTACTCGAGCTCGCGCCCGCCGAGGTTCGGTTCGCAAACCGGAATGAAATCACTGCTCATGACCCGAACACCACCTTGTCCTTCGTCTTACCGTCGTACGGCCCGAGCTTGATCTCGACGATCTTGGTGTCGTCTTGAATATCCAAGCTGTGCCCGCCTGCAAGCAATAGCACCATGTCCCCGGTTTCCAGCTGCCGCCCGCTAACCTCGCTCTGATCGGCTGCATCATACAGACGCAAGAAGGCCCGGCCCGCAGCGATGAGCAGAAACTCCTGCACCACGGAGTTGGTCTCGATCTGCCGCTTCAAATGGTAGTGGGCACGGATCACTTCTCCGGCCTTGTAGAAGTTCATGCCGAGCTGCAGCGGGTTCGCGGAGTCGGTCAGGAAGTTGTACTTGGCGTCGCTGGTCGCGTTCGCCCGGATGATCATGGCGTAGGCGAGGCCCCCATGAGCGACTGTCTCGATGCCAGTCGTGGTCAAGGCGCGGTCCTCCCCAAAGCAAGAACAGTTAGGTGCATGGTAGACGCGCTACCTACCACCGTCTCGGCAGGCGGTGCTTGGAATCTGCGGGGAATTGCCGCGCACTCTGTCGTCTGGGTCAGCGAAGCGTCACTCGGAGCGGGTGCGCCGCCGTTCTAGTGCTGTTGAAACGAGCAGTACCGGGCAGCGGGGCAGCCAGAGCCGGCGCTAGCCGAGCGACTTCAGCGTCTCGAGTAGCTCGCCGGCGTGGCCGTCGGGGTTCACGTTCGGGAACACTTTGCGGACCTTGCCCGCGGCATCAATCACGAACGTGATGCGTTTGGCGTGGCCCGACGAGACTGGCACCCCGAACGCGGTGACCAGCGCATGGCTGCTGTCATCGAGCAGTTGGAAGGGCAAGTTGTATTTATCCGCAAACGCCTTGTGAGATTCCGAAGTGTCGGTCGAAACACCGAGCACGACGGCGCGGCTATTCAGCTCCGCGTACTGATCGCGAATGCCCTTGGCCTCGATGGTGCAGCCCGGCGTGTCGTCCTTGGGATAGAAGTACACGATGACGGGTTTGCCCTTCAGCTCGCGCAGCTTCACCGTTTTCCCGTCCTGCGCCACGGCCGAGACGTCCGGCACATCCGCGCCAACGGCGAGCAGCGGCGAATCCCCTATGTTCGCGGCGCTCGGCGACGCCTGAGCCACCGCCACCTCAGAAGTCGCGGGCGCTGGCCCCGGCGCGCTCGTCGCAGCTTTGCAGCCGGTGCCCAAGAACACGCCCAAAACGAGTACGGATTGCCGAATCATCAGCCGCAACGCTAGCACAGCGGCAGAATCAATTCGCAGTTCGTGCTCCCTCGCCGCGCGACTCGCTCGACGGGTGGTATCCGAATAACCCGCGCTTGCGAATCACCTCTGCGATCTCGGGAGGGACCATGTCCTGCCAGGTCGGATCGCCGGCTTTGATACGCTTCAACGCGTCGCGCGAGAAGATGTGCAAGATCGAGCGGTCGAAGTTCTCGAGCTGAACGATACAGCCGCGGTCGACCAAGTGACCGAAGAGCTTGCGCAGGTCAGCCGCGACGTTCAGGTTCTCGATCGTCGTCAGCGAGTTAGTGGCGGCCTCGAGCAGCGGATAAACGTAAATGCGCAGATCATTTTTGAACAAGCGCCCGAAGGACTCGAGAATGCCGCCTTCAAGGTGCGTGTAGTATTTTTCGTCGAACAGCTCGAGCAAGCTGCCCGCGCCCATCGCGATGCCGATACGTTGGTTCGTGTAACGGCGCAGGTACGCGGCCAGCCGGTAGTACTCAAAGTAGTCGGAAATAAGCACGATTTTCCCAGTCGCGGCCATCATGTCCGCGCGCGCTAGGAAGTCTCGATAGTCGATCTCGCCGCTGGCCATCAGGTTGCGCATCGTGATCTCGAGCAGCTGCACGGGCTCACCTTTCGACTCTGTCCCGTCGAGGGATTTAGTGAAGGCGTCATTCGCCGAGCTCAACATGTCCATGTTGACGCGCGTCACTGGCCGAAAGCTGCCGCGCTCGACCAGCACGGGCTTTCGGTGCAGGACCTCCGCGGGCTGCAATACCTGACCATGCGCGCCGAACATCGCCGCGCCCGACAGGCCGAGCTGCACCAGCTTCAGGCTCATCACGCGGTTGTCGACACTCCGAAACTCGATGCCCGCGAACTCGATCATGTCGATCTCGATGCGGTCAGTCGACAGATTGTGAATCAACGATTCAACCAGCCGCTCGGGGTCATGGTGCAGGAAAAAGGCCCCGTACAACAGGTTGACGCCGACGATACCGAGCGCCTCTTGCTGCAGCTGATTTTCGTTATCGAGCATGCGCACGTGAATGATGATCTGGCTGTCCTGGTCGCGCGGGTGCGCCTGGAACTTCACGCCGATCCAGCCGTGGCAGTCGTTCGTGCCGGCAAAGTTGCGCGCCGAGACGGTGTCCGAGAACGCGAAGAACGCGGTCGTGTCACCGCGCGCTTCGCGCAAGCGCTGCAAGTTCAGCTCGTGCTCGTGGTCGAGCATGCTCTGCAGCCTCTTGCGAGCCACGTAGCGCTCGGTATGCCCGTAGATGGCGTCGCTCACTGCCATGTCGTAGGCGGAAATGCTTTTGGCGATGGTTCCGGCCGCGCCACCAACGCGAAAGAACCAACGCACGACCTCTTGGCCCGCGCCGATCTCGGCGAACGTGCCGTAGCGGCGGGGGTCCAGATTGATGGCCAGGGCCTTGCGATGGGTGTCGAGCAGGCCGTCAGTGACGAGCGAGGTGCGGGATGCCATGAGCGAACATTCTCTGGGCGGGGGTATTTCGACATCATGTCGAACGAGCCAACGCCGCCCGGATTGTATGTCCGAGGCCCCTCCGTGTCAGGCTCGAACCCAGCGTGACCCGACAAAAGCCCGCTGTTTCTGGGGTAGGCCGTGACGATTGAGCGGTGCCGATGGCGATTCAGATCCAGTCCGACGGCAAGCTGCACTCCGCTCCGCTGAAGTTGCGCAGCGCCCGCCGGCAAGAACACCCGCTTGGCCACCCAGTGCAGGAATCAAATGCGGGTAGTTGGTGCTGTTCACACGGCAGGGGGTTCGCTGATTGTCGTCTGGGTGGGCTCGCGCCCAACGCGCCAAGAGCCAGCGCCTTGCTGCGTGAGTAGGTGACAGCTAGCGCTGCAGCGGGGGCGACGCACCCGCTCGCACGCGATATGTACCACGACGCGGGTCGACCGGGACCACCACTAGTGACCGCCTAGCGAGTAACACACCGAGCCGACGGTGCGATGGGGTCTCATACCGCTGGTCCAGCATGAAGACATCGAGACCCGCCTTCACCGCGCGCTCAATGGACGCCGCGGTCAGATTCAGGTCATCGATCGTACCGAGTCGCCAGTGCGACCAAACGACCTTGTCCGAGGTGACGGTGTACACCATCGCTCTGGCGGGGATCTCGCGTTTGAGAATTCTCAGCATGGTCTCGTGCTTGGGCATGAAATCATGCAAGAAATGAAACGACGACGGCTCTCGGATTGCGATGTCGTACAAACCGCTGAACGCCACGCCGCAGATCAGCAGCAAGCCGGGGATCCACAGCAGCTTACGCTTGAGTCTCCCCAGCAGCAGCAGCGGAGGCACGGCCGCAAGCAGGTACGCCGGGCTGAGGTAGCGCGGCACGCTATGCTCGGCCCAACCGATAGGCTCGCGCCCGCCGAACACATCGTCGTGCAAGCGCGTGTAGACGAAGAACGCGCACAACAAGAACAGGGCCCCATACAAAACACGCGAGAGGCGCGAGCTTTCCCGCGCTAGTGGGATGATCGCCAGTTGCCCGACTAGCACGCCAGCGATCGGGCCCATAGTCAGCCAATATTTGGTGAAAACCGTGACCGCGATCTTCGGAATCGGCCAGCCCATGGGCACGAAGAGCACGCGTAAGACACCCAAGCCAGGCGAGCTGCCCGTGTCTTGCGGTCCCCACTGCCGGTCGAGCGCGACCTGATAGGCAGCTTGCAGCGGGTGGCCGGTCAGGGCCTTGTTCAAGAACAGGTTGCTGCCGAGCGCACACACGCCCGCGAGCGTGAACACGACGAACACGGCCTTCCAACTCGGCGGGCTGGCGGCAAGAGAGAGAAGCAGCGCCGCCAGCAACAGGAACGCCGCATAGTCGGGACGAATCGCGGTGCCCAATGCGACGAACGCCGCGCTCAAGCTCAGATCGCGCAGCTTGTCCGTGCGCCGCCAACGCGCCCAAAAGAAAAATGCCCAACACAGGCAGGTGAGCAGCGGCGAGATGTTCACCCAAGGCCGGAGCAACCAATACAAGCCCGGGAACGCCAGCGGCGGCGCGAACAACGCGAGCCAGCGCCGCTTCGGTGGCAGTAAGAGAGCCGTTCCCGCGGCGAACGCGCCGACCGCAGTAGCCGGAAACACCGCCACTAGCAGCAGCCCAAACCGGCCGAGGCGCAGCAAATAGCCGAGCAAGTAGAGCGAGACCGGCGCGTACGTCGGCACGACCCTGTCACCCAAAGTGACCCAGCCGCGCGGGTGAGCCATGTCCTCCGGATCTGGGAACGGCACCTGCAAGATCGGACTACCGTGCTCGGAGATCACTTGCGCGGCGTAGCGAACCACCGCCTCGTCGGGGGACGGGAACACCAGGGGGTTCAAACCCCACATCCAAAGCAGCACGGCCAACGCCAGCGCTGACCAGATCGCAAAGGCCAACGCGGGCATGCCGAGGTGTGTCGAGATGACGCCTCTCACGCCACCCCAGGTTGCGCGAAGCGATCCCATTGCGCCGTCGGCACGAGACGCTTCATCGCCTTGCAAATGGCCTTCCAAAGTCGCGGCGAAGCTGTCACGGGCGCA
>DATCFJ010000995.1:0-7337 GCA_036509605.1 Polyangiaceae bacterium
GCGACACGAACTAACGCACTGCGCGGCACGGTCGCGCTGTGCGCCTTGCTCGTTTTGGTCTTGACGACGCGCGTGAGCGGCGCGGCGGGCGCGCCGGTGTTGGTCGAGATCAGCGACGGAGCCGAGACGCTGCTCGACGCGCGAGCGACGCGTCGCTTGGTGGCGCTCGAGCTCTCGGAGATCACGCGGGTAGAGCCTGACAAGCGCACCGCAATGCCGCTGTTCTTTCGAGTCGTGCAGCTGGGCCCTGATTTGCGGGTAGAGCTTTGGCAGCGCGGCGAGTTTCACGGCGCGCGCGTCGTTTCCAGCACGAGCAGGGGGGGTCAGCTCAGCGCGAGGCGTGTGGCCCTGGCCGCAGCCGAGCTCGCGCGCCGCCTGCAAAAGAAGCGACAGATGCAGGCTGAAAGAGAGCGAGTCGACGACGCGGCCCGCGCCCGGGCTCGAGCTCGGGCCGCGCGCAGCACACTCGACGGTCCGCTCGCGTTACGACCCAGCCTACTGGTCGCAGACGTCGGCAGCATGGCTTCGCTGCTCGCCGGCCCGCGCTTGCTCAGCCAGTGGACATTCGCGCCGCGCACTCGGCTCGACGCGGGCTTCAGCTGGCTCGCGGGCAGCGCGCCGGATGCGAGCAAAGCCGAGTGGCTGGAGCTGTCCGTCGCACCAAGCCACCGCGTGTCACTGGCCGAAACCCTGGATCTGGATTTTGGCGTGAGCTTCGCCGCCGCCTGGGTACGCTTCGCGCGCGTCCGCGGCGTCGACACGATCTTGAATCAGAGCGAAACTTGGTCCGCGCGCGCCGCGGCGCTCGCTCGCCTCGAACCACGTTTGACGCGGCACCTAAGGCTCAGCTTGGGCCTCGAAGCCGGGCTGCTGCTGCGCGAGATCCCCTTCGAACCGCTGAGCGGCGGCACCGACCGCTTGCGCGGCATGTGGCTCGGCCTCGACGCGGGCGTGGTGTTTACGCCGCGCTAAGCGGCGTTTTTCCGCTTCAAGTCTACGACTAGGCGCGTCCGACCGATCAACAGCTCGTCACCATGACCGAGCTCTTGCTCGCCACGAACGCGCACGAACACGCCGGTTCGAGAGCCCATGTCGGTCAAGACCACCGTACCGGCTTGCTCCTCGATCAGGCAGTGCTGCTCGTTGACCAGCGGGTCGTCGGGGAACACGAGGTCGCCAACGGCGGAGCCAACTTGCAGAGTGTTCCCACGGGCGACCACGCAGCAACCGTTGGCGCCACCTTCGAAGATCTGCAGCACGCGGAACGAGGATGGCCACTTGGGCGACGAGTAGAAATAGGTTGGCGCGGGATCGGGGCCGTCATCCGGCACCGGGTTCTTCTCGATGCGCAGCAGCTGATCACCGACCACGAACTCGTCACCGAGCTCGAGCTCTACGGGCGTGCGGATGCGCACGAACACGCCGTTGCCGCCCTCTAGGTCCTCGAGCCACAGTCGTTCTTCGCGCACGACGAGCTTCGCTTCGTGTGCGTGACAGAAGCGCTCGCCAGGCAGCGCGACTGCGCCATGCGAACCGATTACGGCCTCAGTCCCCTGCGGATCGTAGCGTTCGGGGCCGCCCGAGAGCGAGCGCAGCACGTGTAGGGTGACGAACGGCCTGGGGGCTTCGGGAGCCTTTTCCGGTACGGGAGCGGGTGCGGGGGCAGGCGCCGGCGCCGGAACTTCAGCGCGCGCGGTTCCAGCGGAAGCCGGAGCTTGCTCTCCGCCCTTGTTCTTGGGCTTCGGACCCGTGGGCGTGTGCGTGAGCAACGCCATGCCGCCGACCTCACGCCCAGCGAGCACGTTGTCGAAGCTGCCGTCGCGCAGCGCCATTACCATCTCGAGGTGCTGCGCCTTCATCAGCCCGCGAACGTATTCGGCGATGTCCCCGCGCCCGACGTGCTCGGCGTACGAGCGCTTGTGACTCTTGATCACGCGTCCGCCGTCAGCGAACAAGTGTGTGATGATGTGCGGCTGGTCCAAACCGGAATCCTCGGTCTGGACGTGGAACACGGTGTCCCGGAACTTGATGTTGTTGTTGAAGCCCATCTGCGCGCGCCGAAAACTCGGGCGCTTCATTTCGGCTTCTAGCTTCGCGAGCTCGGTCGGCGCGTAGCGGGCAACGGCTTCGCCCAAAGCGGCGTGGTCGCCAAGGACGCCTTCCATTCGCTCGAAGGCGAGCTGCGCCAAACGCGCACCCGGATCGATGCGCAGTGCCTCGGCGAGCAAATGCTGACCTTCCGCGTCGCTCGGGCCGTTTGCGGCCCACGCGCTGAGCAGCGCAACGGCTTCGTCTGGACGGCCCTTCTCTACTAGCCAAGCGGCGACGCGCCCGGCCTGCGTGCGCAAGGTGGATATGGTCGCGTCTGCCGTCATCGCTTTGGGCCCGAGCTTAGCGTGCCCGCGCGCCCGTAACTACGCCTTCTTGCCGGCCAAGTTTGGCGTCGGGGCCCCAAACTCGGGGTGGGCGATGGATTACGCGCTTCGTGATCCCCGAAGGGGGACACTCCATCGGGCGCGGGGGAGAATCCCCCGACCGACAGAAGCGGCGGATTCCGCGCAGAACCCGCCCTGTGGTCGCCCCTTCGGACATAGGGCTCACTACTGGCAGGTGCCAACGCCCGGACAATCAGAGGCGAAGCAGCCGAGCAAGTAGTCGGTCAGGCACTCACACTGACCGTCGCCGCAAAAGCTCTTGCACTCTCCGGGGCAGTTATTGGTGAAGTCGTACGGGGTGTCGCAGATGCCGTTACCGCACGTGCAATCGCTCGGGCAACCGGCGAGCGTCTCCCCTTGCTCGCATACGCCGTTGAAATTGCAGCTCGGCTTGCAGTCCTGAGGGCAGCTGAAAGGGTTCTCGCCCCATTCCGGCGAGCATTGACCATTGCCGCAGAAGCAGTCGGACCCGCAGCTCATCGGATTTTCTCCGCCCTCGCACACGCCGTTGAAATTGCAGCTCGGGCAGTCCTGCGAGCAATTGTTGGTTGTCTCACCCCACTGTGCGTCGCAGCTGCCGTTGCCGCAAAAGCAATCCGAAGGGCAGCTCTTGGGGGATTCGCTCGACGCGCAAACACCGTCGAAGTTGCAGGTGGCGCAGTCCTGCGGGCAGCTGAAGGCTGTTTCACCGGACGCCGGTGAACACTGGCCGTTGCCGCAGAAGCAGTCGCTGGGACACGATTGCGGGCTTTCCGTTGCGTCACAGAACTTATTGAAGTTGCAGCCCGCGCAGTCCCTCGGACACGTGGCAGCGTTCTCGCCAGCCTGAGGATCGCAGCGCCCGTTGCCGCACGCGCACTCGTACGCACAGCCATGGAATTGGTCGGAGCCGTAGTCGCAGAAGTTGTTGCCGCAGGTCGAACAGTCTTGGGGGCAGGTACTGGCGGTTTCGTTGCCGTCGCAGAAGCCGTTGCCGCAGCCGCCCGCAGCGCCACCAAAGCCAGCGCCGCCGAAGTTACCCGTGTTGCCGAAGCCGCCAACGTTGCCCGTGTTGCCGAAGCCGCCAACGTTACCCGTGTTGCCCGTGTTGCCGAAGCCGCCAACGTTGCCGGTATTGCCGCTGCCGGAAGCGCCCGCCACGACGCCTTCGCCACCGTAGCTCGCCAGCTCGTTGCGCCCGCAACCGGCGCCGAGCCCCAGCAACGCCGCTCCCACGACGAGCAACCTCCAAAACCGCTGCGATACTTTAGTCATTGCTGAGACCTTCCCCACGCAAATTACGCGCCAATCGGGGCGAACCGGCACGCCCAACCACTCACCAAGTCGTACCGCTATTTTGCAGGGTTAGTGGGCAGTGTGCCACTTCCCGGTGATTTTTCCTGGCACAAGGCGCGACGCGGGAGTCTCGGTTGCGCTCAGGATTGGCCGTAAGCCGTGTTTTCCAGAAGGATCACGTTGGTCTTGGAGCGAGTCTCGCCAGCGTTGGTCACGTACACCGCGGGCTTGTCGACGATCGGACAGACCTTCTCGCAGGCGCCGCAGCCCACGCACAGCCCCGGGTCCACGTGCGGCCGCTGCACCTTTACGGTCAGCATCGCCGCCTGCTCGCCCTGCTTTTGATACTTGCTGTCGCGCTTCGGAACCTCGACCGCTTCGGGCCAAATGGCCTTGGGCGACGTCGGGCAAAACTCTTCGCACACGATACACGGAGTCGCCATGGCCCAGGGCAAGCAGCGCCCGTGATCGTACATGGCCGTGCCGATGGCGATTGGCTTCTGACCAATGCCCATCTTCTGCTTCTCGGTGATCTTCTGAATTGCGCCGGTCGGGCAGACCTGGCCGCACAGCACGCAGGAGAACTCGCAGTAGCCGATGCGGGGGATCAAAATCGGCGTCCACAAGCCCTCGATGCCGGCCTCGAAGAACGCCGGGTGGAGCGCGTTGTTCGGACACACCTTCATGCACTCCGCGCAGCGGATGCAGCGCTCGAGGAACGCGCGCTCCTCGACCGCGCCCGGCGGGCGAATGACCTTCTCGCTGTAGGCCTTGTCCGGCCAATTGCCGATGCGCATCGCGGGAATGCAGACCGCGCCTGCCGCCGTCGCGGCGACCAGCGTGCGACGTTGCAAATCCGGCTTCGAGATCGTGCTCGTGCGCTTCGGCAGAAAGCGGAACTTGATCACGTCCTCCGGACACGCATTCTCGCAGTTCAAGCACATGTGGCACTCGTCCTGCCGGTGCTTCACGCCGCCTTGCGGGCTATCGGCTGCCTGGCAATTGACGAGGCACAGGTTGCAGTCGGTGCATTTGGCGTGGTCCTTCTCCATACCAAACAAGGAAAAGCGCGAGAAAACGCCCAGAAAGGCGCCCAAGGGACAGAGCGCGCGACACCAGAACCGCGGGATGAAGCGGTTCATGAACAAGACGCCGATCAAGAAGAAGACGATCAGCCACGTCTGGTGAAAGTAGCTCTGGTTTGCAGTCCAGACCGTGCGCGCGAGTACGTCCTGCGCGCCGTCCGTCGCGTTCTGCAACACGCGCACGTTGCTGCTCGCGATCACAGTGGCCGAGCGCACACCGAAATACTGCAGCGCCGGAATTACGCCGAGGCCGATCGTGCGCACCGCAACGCAGATCGGATCGAGCAGGCCGCCGATGGAGCTGCCGACAGCCGCCGCGCCGAGGAAGCCCCACATGATGTAGTATTTCCCGGCTTGCCACCAATGCGTCTTGTTGGATTCGACCCGCTTGTTGCCGCGCAGGTAGCGACTCGGAAAGATCCAACCAAAGAAATGGTGCAGCGTGCCGAACGGGCAAATCCACCCGCAAAACACGCGCCCAAAGACTAGAGTGAGCGCGAACACCACGAGCGACCAGGCCAGGCCCCGGTAAATAGTGTGCGTGCTGAGCAGCGTCATGGCGCCCACGAACGGGTCAGCAAGCAGGAAGCCTTCGACCGGTAGCGGCAAACGCACGGGCTCGTTCGACGTCGCCGCGAAAGTGCCGCGGAAGGCCGTGTGCGCCAGGAAGTACAGGAACAGTGTCACGAAGCCGACCTGCGAGAAGCGCCGCACCCAGACCAAGATCCGGATCACCTGGCGCGCCGGGATGCCGGAACCGGGCAGCTTCTTCTTGACCGATTTCGGTTTGATTGGGGCGCTCGGTCCGCCGCTGTTCGAAACTGGGGCGGACGCGGGCGTCGCCGCGAACGTCGTCGTGGGGTTGGTCGCTCGCTTCGGCGTTTTGCGGATCTGAATCAGCTGCGGCGCGCTCGCCGCCTTTCGCGCAGTCTCGGCGGCGTCGAGCGGCGCGACTTTACCGGCGCTGCCGAGCCACGGAATCGGCGCTGGAAGATCCCCGCCATTCACCCCTTCACCCCTTCGGGTGTCTCGAAGCGAGTCGGGCGTCCCGAAGCGCGGCAGCTCGGGCTCCAACTAAACCTCCACGTGGGGCACTTGCTCCCAGAACATGTTTCCGATCCCGCGCTCATGCCCGAGCTTCAGGTAGCGCACGTTCGCCGGGCTTTCGCCGATGAGCGTGCAGCTGTAGGCGTCGACTGCGACTTGATCGAGGCCTGCGATCACCTGGTGCATGTCTTTGGCGTCATCGATATTGCCTCCCTGCGGACCATTGCGCAGCAGCACGCGCGTGGCGTCCACGATAGTTAGCGTGGGGCGCATGAAG
Organism: Polyangiaceae bacterium; assembly: GCA_036509605.1. Lineage (GTDB taxonomy): Bacteria > Myxococcota_A > Polyangia > Polyangiales > Polyangiaceae > PMG-095. The sequence continues at coordinate 6,120 of DATCFJ010000995.1, forward strand.
GTTGCCAAATCCGCGATCGAGACATCGATATTTTGGTGCAGTCGATTGCGGCGACCACCGAGGATGCCGTACCAATTCTTCATCCCGCAGGTGAATTTCGAGAGGTTGTGGTGTTTGGCCACCGGCACGTTGATCACCTTGTCCGCATTCACGAGCGGCAAGTAGACCGGCCATTGGTCGAGCACTTCACCCTTCATGCGCAGATCACGGAAGCGGTGGGCCGACGGCAAAATGACGTTCGCGCCCATGGCGTAGGCCGCGCGCCAAATGCCTGAGCGCTGAAAGCAGCGGTTCGCCTCATTGCATGAAGCGTCAGTGACGATCACTTCTTTCGCGCCCGCGTCGAAGGCTAGCTTCACGACCTCGGCCACCACTTGCGGGTTGGTGTTAGCCGCGTGGACCGGCATGCGGTCCCAACCGATATTCGGTTTGACAGCGACGATGTCGCCACGCGACACGAAGCGCTTCATGCCGCCCATGGCGTCGACCGCGCGGCGCACCAGCTCTGCGGGGTCGGTCGTGCTCTTGGCGATCGCGAACACGGGGTCCGTGGTCGAGTGCGGGGAGTGAATGCGAAAATCCCGCACCTCCCGCGCGCCGGCCGCGTGCGCCAGGCCAAAGCCACCCGGATCGTAGGCCAATTTCGCCGTCACTACAGCGCCGCCCAGGGCGGCACTGGCCAGCCCGATGCGCTTCAACGTCTCGCGACGCGACGAATCCGACATTGGGCGCGATCCTTGATGGAAAATCAGGCGGCGGTCAAGTTCGGGGCCGGCCGTCGCAAACAGCACTCAAGCATCTGATATTGCTTAGAATTAGAAGGCCCAAACGACCCTAGCGAGAGGCGCGATCCGGCCCAACGCCCAATCACCGGAGCGAATCGCAACCGTAAAGAGCAGGGGTTGCTTGAACGGATCGACGACGCAAGCTAGGTTCCGCGTCCTTTTCGCACACCCCGGCGCGTGGCCGGAGCAGCCGAGAAGGCTATTGGAGTCGCTATGAAAGACGGCATTCACCCGGAATACAACGTGGTCGCAGTGGCTTGCGCTTGTGGCAACAAGTTCGAGACGCGCTCCACGAAAACTGAGCTTCAGGTGGACGTGTGCGCCGCGTGTCACCCGTTTTACACGGGCAAGCAACGCATGATGGACACCCAAGGCCGCGTCGACCGCTTCCGCCGTCGTTACGCCGGTGCCACTGGCGCTGCAGGTGTGGCGG
>DATCFJ010000996.1:0-3531 GCA_036509605.1 Polyangiaceae bacterium
GCTCGCCCCACAATTCGTCGATGCCTTCTTCGCCGCTGCGATGCAGCACCATCTGACCGAGCGCGAGCGACTCCTGCAGATGCTCTCCGCATTGCCGCATCAGCGCGTTGTCGGCTTGGATCTCGACACCACACGCCTGCAGCTCGACCAGCTTGGTGAAGATGTCCGCGGCTCGGTTGAACAGCGCGCCGGCCAGCATGCCACCTTTGACCCGCTTTTTGGCTTGATTGGTTTCATCCAAGAACGCGCGGCGCGCCTCAGCCAAGCGGTTACCCGGCACGTTCAGGCCGTACTCGACGTGATTGAACAAGCGGCGCGTGAGCGCGTCGATCAAGCGCTTCTTCGCGAGCAGCGTGTCTGCTGGCACTTCATAGGCTTTGATCCAATAGCCGTCGTAGTAGACCCTCCGCTGTCCATCGAACACACGCTCTTCACCTTGCGCAATTTCGACGTCCGTCATGTTCTCGTCACCTACGGCAGTGAGATCAGTGGTGCCAGTTCATGTTCACAAAAGTTTGATCGCCTGGGAACACCCGAGTGGTTAAACGCGCGCCCTCGAGGCGCGAGTATTTCGCAATCGCACTTCGTCAGCACGAGCCGGCACGCATACGAAACGTTGGCGAAGCAATTCGTGTTCCGGTAACGCGAGAACGCGTTTTGGAACGCGCGCTGAGGTCAAGTCGCAATTGGCGGGCACGTGACGCCGCGCGCGGATCCGTGTGAACGGAATACTACCGTCCAGATATCGAGAACTGTAGCGCGCTTGCCAATTGCCTCAAATAAAGACGGTTCTTGTGCTCGCTTAGCCCCTGTGCGATTTGCGTCGGGCGAGCGTTGGGCCTATGAAAAAAGCGCCATGACTGGGAATCGGGATTCGAGCTCACCCGCGAACGCGCGTGAAGACGAGGACAAACCGCGCAGCATACGATCGGGGCCGCCCCCGCCGCCGGTTCGGAAGAAGCCGACCACGCCGCCGTCGCCACCCAAGCGGTCCGTGCCCCCGCCTCCGCCGAGCGCGCGTGCCGCGGCCGCGCGCCATGAGCCGCCGCCGCCGCCTAAACGCAGCCCGCCGCCACTGCCCAGTGTCACTGCCGCGCGCGCCGTGGCCAGCCTGCCGCCACCGCCTCTGCCGCCGAGTGTCAAGCCGCCGAGCGTCCCGCCGCCGTTGCCTGGGGTCCTGCCGGTCGTCGCAGCCGTTGCGCCGCCGGTCGAGTTGTCCGCGCTGGTCCAATCAGAGCTCCCCGCAGAGGTCGAGCCGCCCGCGCTAGTCGAACAGGTTGCGCTCGCCGCCGAGCCCGCTGTGCCGAGCCAAGCCGAGCCCGAGACGCTCGGCGTCGGCGCGCAGACGACCGAGCAAACGGCCACGCCGGAGCCAACCATCGCCGCGGACATCGTGAGCGCGCCTCAGGTAGAACCGGAACCGCAACCCGCCGCTGAACCGAGCATTGCTGCCTCCGCAACTTCGGAGACGCCAGCCGAAGCGGTGGCACAAGCCGAAGCGGAGACGGAACCCGCTGCAGAGGAGAGCCTCGTCGCTACTGCAACCCCCGAGGCGCAAGCCGAAGCGGTGGCAGCGTCCGAGCCGGAACCTTCGGTGGAGCCGGGCGCCTTCGAACCGCCCGCCGCCGAGGCAGCGCCGCAATTCAACTCGACGGGCTCGGATGCCCCGGTGGTGCTCAGTACTCCGCTGCCGAACGTGCCCGCGAGCCCGCGACTCCCGCAGCAACTCTGGAGCATGCCCAAAGACTGGCTGCCGCGCGTGCAAGGCTGGTCTCAGAAGACCCTGCGCAATGCACCGCGCACGCTCGTGATCAGCGCGCCGTTCGTGGCTCTGTTGGGGATTTGGCTGGCCCACAGTCTATCCACTCATCACAAGCACACAGCGACGCAGGCCCTTGAAACGCCGATCGCGCAAGCTGCGGTGGCTGCGACCGAACCTCAAGTGGTGCCCGCGGCGTCGCCCGCTTCCGACGCGCCCGTGGTCCCAGCGGTGCTCAGTGCCGTCGCCGAAGCACCGTCGACAACCGCGCCCGCCGCAGCCTTGGCCGCTCCCACCGAGCTGGTGCACGCGCTGACACGCGGACTGCCGGCACTCGAGGCGCTTGCGGCGAAGTTTCCCGCGGACGCGCAAGTCGCGATCGCGCTGGCCGGGCAACAAGCTCAAGCGCAGCGCTATGAGGCCGCCGTCGCCACTGTCGAGCGCGCCATCGAGGTTGACCCGAGCAGCGCTCAGAACGGCAAAGTGATGGGGATTCTGTGGCGCGCGGCGCAATCCTCCGCGTCCGACCAAAGCTTCCTGTATCTGCGTAAGCTGGGCGCGCGCGGTTCGGACATCGCGTTCGATTTAGCGACCACCGGCGGCGTGCGCGAATCAGTGCGCACACGCGCCAGAGCCGAGCTCACCAATTACCTCGCCTTGGACGCCAGCACCGACACACGAGCCGCCACCGCGCTCTTGCTCGCGCCCGACTGCACGACCAGAAAATCTTTGCTCGACCGCGCCGAGAGCGACGGCGGCAAGCGCACATTGGCTATGCTCGAGCGCTTCGCGCGCGGCTCCGGCTGCACGTCGAGCTCTGCGGAGGGCACGTGCAACTCGTGCTTGATGGGCAGCCCGGTGCTGGCTCATGCGCTGAGCAAGCTGAACCCGGGAGCCAAGCCGTGAACATCTGGCTACTTCGCGGCACCTCGCTCGCGTTGCCCCCCGCGCTCGTCGCGCTGAGTGGCTGCGCGCTGATCGGCCGCAACGTCAGCGTGGAGCCCGTTGCCGTGAGCAGCGAAAAGCCGGGCAATGTCGCCATGTTCGTGGCTGTGAGCCAAAACGGCGCGCCGGTCGTGGGCCTCGACAAGCAAGCCTTCAAAGTGTTCGAGAACGACGTCCAGCTCGACAACGAGCAAGTGAAGCTCACGCTCTTGCCCACGGCAACGTCGGCCGCGCGCCACGTCGCGTTGCTGGTCGACATGAGCAAGACGCTCAATCCGACGGATAAGAAGTCGATGACGGAATCGCTGCGGGCGTTCATCGTCAAGCTACGCCAGCGCGAAGCGGTCAGCCTGTACGCCTTCGACGGCACCGAAAAAACGCACCTCATCGCCGACTACGCGCGCGACGAGCACGCCACCCCAGACGACAAGGACACGAGCCTAGACCGCCTGCTCAGCTTCAGCCGACGCGATTCCTCGTCGAGCTTGTACACGGCAGTGATGGACGGCGCGCAGAAGCTGAGCGTGAGCCTGTCCGCCGAAGGGCGACCGATCCAAAACGGAACGGTAATCGTGATCGCGCTGAACCCGGACCTCGCCGGCCGCGTAGACGACCGCAAAGTGCGCGATTTCATCAGCGATTCACCGCACCACTACTTCCTAATGACAGTCGGGCCCTGGGCGACGGCAACGAACGTCTCCTTCCTCGGCAAAAATGGCGGCACGCGCGCGGCCTCCGTGAACACCATGCATACGCCGCTGGACAACCTCGTAACCGCCATCGATAGCGACCACTCGCGGGACTACCTGGTGTCGTACTGCTCGCCC
>DATCFJ010000997.1:0-8881 GCA_036509605.1 Polyangiaceae bacterium
CTCATCGACCCGCGCTTGTTTACCGTCTGGGACACAGCCGAGCACGGTCTTCGAATCGCAGCAGGCAGCTACAAGGTGACCCTCGCCGCCTCCGCCCGAGCCGAAGGTCCGAGCGTCACCGTCACGCTGCCCGAAATTTCCCCTCCTCACCTAAGCGAACGAACACGGCCATGACTGAAACGCGAAGACGGCGCCTCCTGCGCGCGCTCGATCGCCGGCGAAAACACCAACTGGACGGCGAGATCGTCCTGCTGCTCCGCAGGTGGCAAGTTACGCTTTCGCTGCGCGCTTGCTCGCACGCGCCACCGACTTCGATTTACCTCGCGCTGCGGCGGCAGACTTAGCCGCCTTTTTCGCAACTGGTTGAGTCGTTGCCTTGGCTTTGAGCTTGCTCTTCGCAGGGCTCACGCGCTTCGCGCTCTCGCGCGCAGACGACTCGCCGCCCAAGCGCGCTGCGAGAGTCTTCGGCGCCACCGCGCGGTAGCTCTCGGTCACCCAGTCACGCAACTGTCCGAACGACATCCGCGCGCCAGGCTCGAGCTTCACTGAGACCCAACCGCTCTTCCCCAAGCCGTAACCAGTTGGTTCCGCAAACGGCAACGCCAGGGCGGCCTGCTTTGACGTCGGCAGCTTCACCGCGAACCCAAAGTGCGGATCCATGTCCCTGCCCAGAAACACGAACACCTTCTTGTTTACCTTCGCAACGCGCTCGCCCCAAGGCATTGCCTCCGTGGCTTCGGGCAAAGCGAGCGCAAAATCACGGAGCTGAGTGCGAAGCTTTCGAACGTTGCTGGCCATCGCGGGCAAGCGTACCTGGGCGCCCGCCAAAGTCGCCCCCCAAAGCGCTCGCCCCCCTTGGTGCAGCGCTTGTGCCAAGCGCTATTTGGCCGCTACGGCAGTGCTCTCGAGTTCGGGCGCGTGCGTCCGGTATTTACTCTTGCGCGTGAAACGGTCGAGCGACAAATACGTCACAGGAGTCGTGAAGAGCGTCAAGAGCTGCGACAGAATCAGCCCGCCCACGATCGAAATGCCGAGCGGGCGTCGCAACTCGGAACCGATGCCTGAGCCGAACGCGAGCGGCAGCGCGCCGAGCAGCGCAGCCATCGTGGTCATCAAGATTGGCCTAAAGCGCAGCAAGCAAGCTTGCTTGATGGCGTCTCGCGCGGACATTTCGTGATCGCGGCGAGCTTCGATCGCAAAGTCGATCATCATGATCGCGTTCTTCTTCACGATTCCGATCAGCAAGATGACGCCGACCATGGCGATCACGTTGAACTCGGTCTTGTACAAGAGCAGCGCGAGCAGCGCGCCCACGCCCGCCGACGGAATGGTCGACAAAATCGTGATTGGGTGCACGTAACTCTCGTACAAAACGCCGAGCACGATGTAGACGGTGAGTAGCGCTATCATCAGCAGAATTGGCTGACTCGCGAGCGACGAAGAAAAAGCCTGCGCGGTGCCTTGGAACGAGGCGCGGATGCTGGGCGGCATGCCGATGTCGCGCTCGGCAAGATCGATGGCTTTCATGGCGTCACCCAGGGCGGAGCCGGGGGCCAAGTTGAACGACAGCGTGACGGCCGGAAATTGGCCTTGATGATTGATGGCGAGCGGTGTGAACGTGACCGAAGAATGCGTCACGGCGGACAGCGGCACCTGACCGCCGCTTGGCGCACCGACATACAGATCATTCAAGCTCTCCGGCCCGAGCTGGAACTCCGGTTTTGTCTCGAGCACCACGCGGTATTGATTCAGCGCCCCGTAAGTCGTGGCGATTTGGCGCTGTCCGTAGGAGTCATATAGGGCGTTGTCGATGGCCGCGGGGCTGAGCCCGAGCTTCGACGCCGAGTCGCGATCGATCCCCAGAGCCAGCGTCAGACCGGAGGTTTGCTGGTCGGTCGCGACGTCCTTCAAGATGGGGATCTTCTTGAAGCGATCCATGATCCGCGGTGCCCAATCCCGCAGCTCGTCGAGATCGGCGTCTTGCAAGGTGTACTGGTACTGCGTGCGCGAGGACCGACCACCCACGCGCACGTCTTGGACGGCTTGCATGTACAGGTTCACGCCGACGAGCTTGCCGAGCTTGGGGCGCAGCGCCGCGATCACGCCATCCGCCGAGGTGACGCGCGGGGGCTTCGGCTTCAGGTCGACGAACACCGTGCCCGTGTTGCCGGTCGAGCCATTGCCCGAGCCGATGAACGAGACCACGTTGGCGACATCGGGGTCGGCCTGCACGATCTTGTTCAGCGCGACCTGGCGCTCGTACATGGTCTTGAACGAGACGTCTTGGGGCGCCTCCGAGAAGCCCATCAGCTGCCCGAGGTCTTGCTGCGGGAACAGCCCCTTGGGCAAGATGATGAACAGAAATACGGTGAGACCGATGGTTCCGACCATGACCAATTGAATCAGCCGACGGTGGTCGAGCACCCAATCCAACGCGCGCTCGTAACCCCGCAAAAGCCTGGCGAAACCGCGCTCGGACCAGTTGTACCAGCGGCCGTGCACCTGCCCCGCTGGTCGCAATAGACGCGCGCACATCATCGGCGTGAGCGTGAGCGAGACCAGCGCCGAAAAACCGATGGCTAGACTCAGCGTGACCGCAAACTCGCGGAACAACCGGCCGACGATCCCGCCCATCAAGAGCAGTGGGATGAACACCGCGAGCAGCGACGCGGTGATCGACAAGATCGTGAAACCGATCTGCTTGGCGCCTTCCAAGGCGGCATCCAGCGGGCGCTTGCCTGCCTCGATGTAGCGAGTGATATTTTCGGTCACGACGATCGCGTCGTCTACGACGAAGCCGGTCGAAATGGTGAGCGCCATCAAGGACAAGTTGTCGAGGCTATAGCCGAGCAGGTACATCACGCCGAAGGTACCCACGAGCGACAGCGGCACGGCGACGCTCGGGATGGTCGTGGCTCGCCAGCTGCGCAGAAACACGAATACCACGCCGATCACGAGCAGGACGCTGAGCACCAGAGTCTTCTCGACGTCCCGCACCGAGCCTTTGATCGACTTCGTGCGCTCGACAGCGACCACCGTATTGATGGCGGGCGAGATCGACTTCACGAGTTGCGGCACGAGCTTCGTGACGCGGTCGGTGACTTCGATGATGTTCGAGCCAGGCTGTCGGCGAATAATCAATAAAACCGCGCGTTTGCCGTTGTGCCAAGCGGCGACGCGGTTGTTCTCGACGTCGTCGAACACGTTCGCAACTTCGTTGAGTCGCACCGGCGCGCCGTTGCGGTATGCGATCACCAGCGTACGAAAAGCGTCCGCGCCGAATAGCTGGTCGTTGGCACCGATGATCTGAGTCTGCTCAATGCCAGAGATACTCCCCTTAGCCTCGTTGGCCGTGGCCGCTGCGACCGAGGTGCGCAGATCCTCCATGCTCAGCCCGATGCCGGCCAGCGACTGGGGATTGGCTTGGATGCGTACGGCGGGCTGCTGACCGCCGCCCACGAACACCTGACCGACTCCCGGTACCTGAGAAATCTTCTGCGCCAAGATGCTGTTGGCGGCTTCGAAGACCTGCGCCAACGGCACGGTGTCGGAAGTCATCGATAGGATCATGACCGGCGAGTCGGCAGGGTTGACCTTGCGATACGTCGGTCGAAACGGCAGATTGGTCGGCAGCTCGCCGCCGGCAGCTGCGATCGCCGCCTGCACGTCGCGCGCCGCGGAATCGACGTCTCGATCGAGAGCGAACTGCAGCGTGATGTTGGTCGTGCCGAGCACGTTGGTGGAGGTGATCTCGGTCACGCCGGCGATGCGACCGAAGCGTCGCTCCAGCGGCGTTGCGACGGACGACGCCATGGTCTCCGGGCTGGCTCCGGGCAGGCTGGCACTGATGGAAATCGTTGGGAAATCCACGCGAGGCAGGGGTGATACTGGGAGCAGCGTGTAGGCCCAAGAGCCCGCCAGCAGCACGCCAATCGCGAGCAACGTGGTGGCGATTGGCCGACGGATGAACGGCCCAGCGATGTTCATGTCGCTTCCGGAGCGGGCTCCGAGATAACCCGAGGCCCCTTGCGCTTGTTGCGCGTCAGATGGCGACCGAGCCTGTCCATGTACAAGTAGATGACCGGCGTCGTGTAAAGCGTCAGCACTTGGGAGATTAGCAGACCGCCGACGATCGAGATTCCGAGCGGCCTGCGCAGCTCGGAGCCACTGCCCGAACCGAGCGCGAGCGGCAACCCGCCGAGCAACGCCGCGAGCGTCGTCATCATGATCGGTCGGAAGCGGAGCAGGCACGCTTGGTGGATCGACTCCTCGGGAGACAAATGTCGTTCGCGCTCGGCCTCGAGCGCGAAGTCGATCATCATGATCGCGTTTTTCTTGACGATGCCGATCAGGAGAATGATGCCGATGAGCGCAATCACGCTGAACTCACTGCCACACACGATCAAGGCGAGCAGCGCACCGACGCCGGCCGAGGGCAGCGTGGACAGGATCGTAATTGGGTGAATGTAGCTCTCGTACAGCACGCCGAGCACGATGTAGACCGTGATCAATGCCGCCAGGATCAGGATCGGTTCACTGGCCAGCGAGTCACCGAAAGCCCGCGCAGTACCGGCGAAATCCGCGCGCACGCCGGGCGGCAAGCCGATCTCGTTCTCGACCCCGTGGATGGCTTGGACGGCCTCGCCGAGCGAGCCTTTGGCCAGGTTGAAGGACAGCGTGACGGCCGGGAATTGGCCTTGATGGCTGAGCGCGAGCGGCGCCATGCGATTGGAAAAATGCACGAACGTGGACAGCGGGATCGAAGAGCCTGTCGCGGAGCGCACGTAGATCTCATCGAGGGCCTTCGGATCTTGTCGGGCCTCAGGCTTCACCTCGAGGATCACGCGATACAGATTGAGCTGAGTGAAGATGGTCGAAATCTGACGTTGTCCGAACGCGTCGTATAGCGTGTCGTCGATGACCTGTGGAGTGACGCCCAAGCGCGCCGCCGTGTCGCGGTCGATGTCCAGGCTCAGTTCGGGGCCCGCGCTTTCTTGATCGCTGGCGACATCGGCAAGCTGCGGAAGCGCTTTCAGCTTTTCCAGCATGCGCCCAGACCATTCGTTGAGCTCGTTGCCGTCTGCGTCCTCGAGCGTGTACTGGTATTGCGTGCGACCCACGCGGCTATCGACTTGCAGATCTTGCACCGACTGCAGGTGAGTGTCGACGCCCGTGACGTCCTCGAGCTGAGGCTTCAGACGTGCGATGATCTCGTCGCTCGAGGATTTGCGGTCGTGCCGGGGTTTCAGCGTGATCGAGAGCCGGCCGCTGTTTACCGTGGGGTTCGTGCCGTCCGCGCCGATGAACGAGATCACGTGCTCCACGTCCGGATCTTTGCGCACGACGTCCGAGACTTGTTGCTCGAGCTGCATCATGCGTGGAAAGGAGACGTCCGGAGCAGCTTCGGTCACTCCGACGATCAGCCCGGTATCTTGCTGTGGGAAGAAGCCCTTCGGGACGACCCAAGCCACGAACAGCGTGAGTAGCAGCGTCCCGATGGTGACGAGCAGCGTGATGCGCTGATGGGTCAAGACCCACTTCAGTCCCTTGTCGTACTGGGCGACCAGCCACTCGAAAGAGCTCTCCGACCAGCGATGAAACACGCCACGTTCGGAAATCGGCGGCTCGGGTCGCAGCAAGAACGCGCACATCATCGGCGTCAGCGTCAGCGAAAGGATTGCCGAGACGCCGATGGCGATGCTCAGCGTTACCGCGAACTCGCGAAACAACCGACCAACGATGCCGCCCATGAACAACAAGGGGATCAGCACTGCGATCAGCGAGACCGTCAGCGACACGATGGTGAAGCCGATCTGCTTGCTACCCTTGAGCGCAGCCTGGAATGGAGATTCCCCTTGCTCGATGTAACGGGCGACATTTTCGATCATCACGATCGCGTCGTCCACGACGAAGCCCGTCGAGATCGTGAGTGCCATCAAGGACAAATTGTCCAGGCTGTAGTTCAGCAGGTACATGACACCGAATGTGCCGATGAGCGACAGCGGTACGACCAAGCCCGGGATGATGGTTGCGCGAATACTGCGCAAAAACACGTAAATGACGCCGACAACCAGGCCTATCGTCAGGAGCAGCGTGAACTCTACGTCGTCTACCGATGAGCGCACGGTCTCGGTGCGGTCGCTCAGCACTCTGGTTTGGATGTTCGAGGGCAGCGACGCTTGCAGTTGTGGGAGCAAGGCTTTGACGCGGTCGGCGACCTCTATCACGTTCGCCCCGGGTTGACGCTGCACGTTCAGAATGATGGCGCGTTTTCCGTCTGCCCAGCCGGCAAGCTCAGCGTTCTCGACCCCGTCAGTGGCGTTCGCGACCTCTTGCAAACGGATTGGCGCGCCGTTCCGGTAGGCCAGGATCAACGGTCGAAACGACTCGGCTTTGTACAGCTGGTCGTCCGTGGCGATGGTGTAGCTCTGGCGTGGCCCGTCGAGCGTGCCCTTCGGTTGATTGACGTTGGCCGCCATGACGGCGGCGCGCACGTCCTCCAAACTGAGGCCCGTGCCGGCGAGCGCCTGAGGGTCGACTTGCAGACGCACCGCGGGCTTTTGCCCGCCGTTCAGAGTCACGAGGCCAACTCCGGAGACCTGCGAGATCTTTTGCGCGAGGATTGAGTCCGCGTAGTCGTCGACTTGGCTGAGCGCGAGGGTGTCCGAGCTGACGCTCAACGTGAGTATCGGCGTGTCGGCAGGGTTGCTCTTGCTGTAGGAGGGCGGCGTGGGCAGCGTCTTGGGCAGCAGATTGGCGGCTGCGTTGATCGCCGCCTGGACATCTTGCTCGGCGGCATCGATGTCACGATCCAGCGTAAATTGCAGGGTGATCTGCGAGTTGCCGAAGCTGCTGACCGACGTCATCAAAGACAGCGACGGGACCTGTCCAAACTGGCGCTCGAGCGGTGTGGTCACCGTCGCCGACATGGTTTGCGCGCTGGCCCCGGGCATGGAAGTCGAAACGACGATCGTCGGATAATCGACTTGCGGCAACGCTGACACGGCCAGTCCGCGGAACGCGACGATGCCCGCGATCAATATGCCGATCACCAGCAGCGTCGTCGCTACCGGACGCCGCACGAACGGTTCGGAAATGCTCACGGCGAGGCTCCGCCGTGCTTTCCTTTTTTGCGTGCTCCAGGTTGGTTGGGATCAGGCACGGAGTCCGGTGAGCCGGGGACAGCTTCGTCTGAGTGGCCGGCGGCGGATGCGCGCAAGGTGACCTTCGCCCCGGGGCGCAGCTGGTTCTGACCTTCGACCACTACCTTGTCGCCCGTCTGGATGCCGCTCTTGATGATGGCCCATTGGTCCTGCACCGTGTCGACCTGTACCGGGCGTAAAGCTGCGGTTTGGTCGGGCATCACGATATATACGAACGTGCCTTGCGGGCCGCGTTGCACCGCGGGCGCCGGAATCGCCAGCACCTGCTTGCGCACCGCGAGCACCAAGCGCGCGCGAACGAACTCGTTCGGCCACAGCGCCTTGTCCGGGTTCGGCACGATGCCTTTCAGGCGAACGGTAGCAGTGCTTGCGTTCACCTGATTGTCGACCAAGGTCAGCTTGCCCTTGCCGAGCAGCTGGTCGCCGTTCCTGCTATATGCCTCGATAGTCAGTCCCGCGCCGATTTGCTTGTTGATTTGAGGCAGATCATCCTGGGGCAACGTGAAGATGATGGTCATCGGGTCGAGCTGAGTGACGACCACGATGCCGTTCGGATCAGAGGCATGCACCACGTTGCCTTGGTCTACTTGGCGCACGCCGGTCACGCCGTCGACGGGCGAGCGCACCTCTGTGTACGCGAGCTGCAACTGCGCGTTCTCGATTTGCGCTTCGTCCGCCTTGGTGGTGCCGGCGAATTGCTCGGCTTGCGCGCGCTGGTCGTCCAGCTGTTCTTGCGTGGCCAGGCCTTGGTCGTGCAGGGCAGTGTAGCGAGTCAGATTGAGCTGCGCGTTTTTGGCTTGCGCTTGATCGCGCGTCAGCGCCGCTTGCGCCTGATGTAGCGCGATCGTAAACGGGCGCGGGTCGATGCGCGCCAGGAGATCGCCCTTCTTTACCGCTTGTCCCTCTTGAAAGGACACCGCCGTTAGCGGACCGTCGACCTGCGGCCGAACGGTGACGGTGACTAGCGGTACGGCGTTGCCCAGGCCGTCGAGATAGACAGGAACGTCGCGCAAGCTTGCACTGGTTACTACGACGGGAATGGGGCGCGCCTCGGCTGCACGGCCGGCAGACGCGGCGCCGCCGCTGGCGGCCTTCTCGTGACGCACGAAGAGCGTTGCGCCGACCAAACCGAGCACGAGCACTCCCCCCAAGACCCAGCGTGTCGCCTTGGGCTGCTCGACGCGAGGCGCCGTGAGTTCCGAAGTCATGATTTCGCTTTTTGTCTCCACGCTGCTTCCACTCATGCGAGCCCGGCAAGCTCGTCAGGCAGTGAAAGAACGATTTCTATGCCACTATCTAGAGCGCGCTGCTGGCTTGGGAAAGGCCCCTACAAATATGGTTGCAGAGCGCGGCCCCTGGGCGACCGAAATACACGACGGAAGGCCGAATTCGGGACGCCAGCCGCGCGCGCTGCCCGCGGATTACCCGAGAATTCGCGTAGTTCTGCTGCGCGCAGCCAAACAACCGTCGTGGCTTCGTCGTTGGGTATGCGCCTTGCCACCGGCTAGGCGCCGCCGGGGAAGACCCTTGGTACCGCCCCGAGGCGCACTGCCCCGTCACGCTTGGGGCACGGGTCGGCCTTGTTGACCGAGTCGTTACTGCGCCCCTCGAAGGTCGACTCGCAACGTCACGGGCAAGCGCGGCGGAGCTTTAGCGTCGTCGTGGCGCGCTCGATTCCGACGCGCGTGGCTGGGCATCGGAGCCGCTAGAGGCGAGCC
>DATCFJ010000998.1:0-4378 GCA_036509605.1 Polyangiaceae bacterium
CTTCGCCGGCGCCCTATCGGGCTTGCCGGTGACCGGAAAAGTAATGGTCTTCGACATCGGCGGCGGCAGCACGGAAATCGTCGTCGGCGAGGTCGGATCGAGCGGTCGCAGCATCGCTTCGGCTGTGAGTCTCGACGTCGGCAGCGTGCGCCTGTTCGAACGACACGTCCGCAACGACCCGCCCACACGTGTCGAAATGCAAATTATCGACAGCGACATCGCCATGGCTCTACGACACGCACCGAAACCACAACCCAGCGCAACTCTCGTGGGCGTCGCAGGGACGGTGACTCAACTCGCTGCACTCGAGCTGGAGCTGACGCACTACGACGCCGCACGTGTGCATGGCAGCAAGCTCTCGCGCAGCGCAGTCGATCGCCTTGCGACGCGCTTGGCAACGCAAAGCGTCACTGTGCGTCGCTCGCTACGCGGCATGGAACCCGCGCGCGCCGATGTCATCGTCGTAGGCAGCGCGATCGCGCGCGCGGTGCTACACTGGTCAAACGCAGAAGAGCTGATCGTGTCTGACCGTGGCGTCCGTTGGGGGTTGGCTGAAGAGCTGGCCGCCAGGAGCAGCCACGCGGGCGGGTAGGGCTCATGACAGCGGAACGGCAGAACACACAGGAGCGCGTCTCCGTTTCCACTCGAATCCCGCCGAAATGCTGCTCGCCTGTACATGTGCCAAGAAAAATGAGCGGATTTCTTGACACATTGCCTTCTGCGAATTACAGTGCCGCGCCTGGCGATTCCTAACCTCTGGGTTGGGAATATGGTAGTCCGAGGCCGGAAACGCTCACGTTACCGAGCCTCGCGTATACCTCGCTGGAATGAAGTTTATGCCTAATCCGTTCAGTCCGCGTCCAAACCAATCCCGCGCGACACGGAAAAGTGCGTAGCTGCTTAAAAAGACACGAGCTTTCTGTTCATTCGGTTCCGAAGTTGCGCGCCCAATGCGAGCGCGCTGCCCGGTAGTCAGCGTCAAAGGAGACGTTCATGCAGTCCAGCCCGGAAGTTGAGTTCAAGGTCGGCGACAAAGCAGTGTACCCCGCCCAGGGTGTCGCGGAAGTTATCAGCATTGATGAGAAAGACATCGCTGGTACGCGGCAGCGCTTCTATGTCCTCCGTATCTTGGACACCGATCGTAAGATCATGGTTCCCGTGTCGAACGCGAATGCGGTTGGCCTGCGTCAGGTCATCAGCGAGCAAGAGATCCGCGAGATCTTCGACATCTTGAAGGAGCGTACGATCGGCTTCGATACGCAGACGTGGAACCGTCGCTACCGCGGCTTCATGGACAAGATCAAGACGGGGTCGATCTACGACGTGGCTGAGGTCTTGCGCGATCTGTATCGCCTCAAGGCGAATAAGCAGCTCTCGTTCGGCGAGCGCCGTATGCTCGACACTGCCCGCACGCTGATCGTCAAAGAGATCGCGATCGCGCGCGCGCAAACCGAAGAGAACGTCCGCAACGAGATCGAATCGATCTTCTTCGCTAACTAACTCGTTCGGTAGCTACTGAGTGAACGCGCGTTCCGGAAAGGGGCGCGCGTTTCGTCATTTTGTTTCAGATGCCGCCGTCGAGGCGGCGCTGGATCGGTGGCAAAAGCGGAAGCTCGAGCACGACGCGCCAGTGCCCATCCTCGCGAACACACTTTACGGTGCGGGCGGGGGTCGCGCTCGACTCGCCGAGCACCGTAACCTCCGCCCAGTCGCCGTCGGTGCGTGAGGTAAGCTTCTTGGGCCGATAGGCGAGCGAGAAGTGCGACGGCGCAATCATCTCCTCAGGCGCTATCTCGCGACCAGCCACGGCGCTCGCGCGCTTGGCGCGCTCGGCTAGATTTCGACGAGCGTCTGCCCACAAGAGCTCGTAAGCGAGGCGCGCCGCGTGCGAGTCACCGTGAACGCGTTGCATGCGGTCCATGAACTCCTGCACCACGCGCTCAGGAGTTGAGTCGTTTGCTTCTGCTTCGCAGCCCGCGAGGGCCAAGCCAAGCAGCAACGCGCAAGCCGAAAGGCAATAACCCAGCCTGTTGCGCGTCACTGCCAGCACCCTTAGCCGAGTGAGCGGCTGGTCAGACCCATTGCCGCGTGCACTTCGCCCATGGTCTGGCGCGCGATGCCACGGGCGCGTTCGGCGCCGTCTTGTAGGACCTTCAGCACGCGTTTCGGATTCTGCCGCAGCTCTGCGGACTTCTCGCGGAAGGGTGAAAGCTCGCTCACGATGGCGTCGCGCAGCCGCATCTTGCATTCCCCGCAACCGAGAGCACCCGTTCGACAAGCAGCGTCGATCTCCGCCACGGCCTCTAGAGTGGAGAAGGCCTTGTGCATCGTAAAGATGTTACAGATCTCCGGACGCCCGGGATCACCCTGCTTGAGCTTCAAGGGATCGGTGAAGGCGCTCTTGAGCTTCTTTTCGACGACCTTGGGCTCATCCGAGAGCTCAATTGCGTTGCCGCGAGATTTGCTCATCTTGGCTTTGCCATCGATCCCCAAGATGCGGGGCGTGCTGGACAACAGCGGCTTGGGTTCTGGAAAGACAGCGCCATAGCGAGCGTTGAATTTTCGGCAAATCTCGCGCGCCAGTTCTAAGTGTTGCACCTGGTCATCGCCAACCGGGACGACCGTTGCCTTGTACAGAAGCACGTCGGCGGCCATCAGGATTGGGTACGTGAATATGCCGGTGTTCACGTTTTGCTTGTGCTGCTCGCTCTTCTCTTTGAACTGAGTCATGCGACTCAGATCGCCCATCGGCGTGACCGAACCGAGGTACCACGCGAGCTCCATGTGCTGGGCCACGTCGCTCTGCACAAAGATGGTACAGCGTTCTGGGTTGAGACCAGCTGCTATGTACGCAATGGCCGTGTCGAGGACGCGCGTCGGCATCTGCTTCACGTCGTATTCGACGGTCACCGCGTGCGCGTCCACGACGCAAAACAGCGCGTCGTACTTGCCCTCATTTAGCAAGCCGACCCAGCCTTTGAGGGCGCCGGAGTAATTGCCAACGTGAAGCCCGCCGGTCGGCTGCATCCCAGAAAAAATTCGCGGGCGCTCGCTCATGACGAGCTTCACGTACCCGGCGGGCCGGGCGACTGCAAGCACGCGAATTTGGCCCAGGTATGTTCCCCCCGGATACGATCTCGGAACATGCAAGGCGAGACCAGCCAGGTGCGACTTTCTTGGACCGGAAAGCGTGAGCCCGCACCAGCGGACGGGACGCGGCTGCGCCTCGAAAAGGCGGGGAATCAGGGCTTCGAGCTGATCACGGGCGACAATCTGCGCGCGTTGCACGCCCTGTCGGCCCGCCCGCAGCGGTTTGCGCTGGCCTACCTGGACCCGCCGTTCTTGACCGGTCGGGAACACCGCGAGGTTGGGCGCGAACGCAACGCGACCGGCGACATTGTACGCACTCTGACGCCGGCCTTCGACGACCGTTGGGACAGCCTGGAGGCATATCTGACGGCGCTCGGCGACCGCTTATCGGCTGTCCGCCAGTTGCTCACCGACGACGGTTGTCTAGTCCTGCATGTGGACCCGAAGACCAGCCACTACGCCAAAGTCATGTGCGACGAGATCTTCGGACCCCGTGCCTTCGCCAGCGAGATCGTCTGGCGGTATCGCCGCTGGCCTGCCAAGACCAAGAATTTTCAGCGCGTCCACGACGTGCTGCTCCGCTACGTAAGGAACCCCGAGGCCACGCCGCGCTTTCGCCAGCTCTACGAGCCGCTGGCTGCGTCGACGCTCGCCACCTGGGGTGACAAGAAACAGCGCGCCGTCGTTGATTCTAGTGGACGGCGTCGCTGCTCGAGCACCACCCCGGAAAAGACTGCGGGAGCGCCGATGGGCGACGTCTGGGAGATCAGCATTGTCGCGCCCGTGGCCAAGGAGCGGACCGGGTACCCAACGCAAAAGCCGGAGGCGTTGCTGCAGCGCCTCGTCGAGGCCTGCACGGAACCAGGAGACGCAATACTCGACCCGTACCTGGGCAGCGGAACAACGCTCTCCGTCGCGGCACGACTGGGTCGCATCGGCACGGGGATCGACGCCAACCCCCGGGCGCTGCACATCGCCCGACAGCGCCTCGAGGCGGCCCAGATCTTCCCGACCGAGGCGGGTCTGCACGGCCCCAAGGACGCGCGACGGGCCTCCCCGCGCTCAAACAGTAAGCTGCGAGTCGCCTGAGTTTCGGCGGCAAAGACTCAAAAAAGGGCTAGGCTCGGCGCATGCTCAGGCGCGACTCATTGGCGCGGTGGTCCGCGACCCTGCTCTTGCTGAGCGCGCCGGCCGTCTTTGCGGCTGACGCGAAGCCAGTGGCTCACGTGGGCTCCGAGACGGTGAGCGCTGACACGCTGTCCTCGAGCATCGGCAGGATCCCAGATTT
>DATCFJ010000999.1:0-3308 GCA_036509605.1 Polyangiaceae bacterium
CAAATCATTTTTCTCCGGACGGTCGCTTCTGCCCGTTCGATGGCGATCCACTGCAGGCCGCACCGGACTGGGATCCCGGTGCGGACGCGTTGATCGGCAGCGTGGTCGACGCGCGCTATGAGGTGCTGTCCGTGCTTGGCGAGGGCGGCATGGGCATCGTGTACGAGATACGCCACCGCGCCCTCGGCAAGCGCTTTGCACTCAAGGCCCTACGCAAGGATCTCTCGTCGGATGGCGAGATCGCCGCGCGCTTCATGCAGGAAGCGCGTACGGCCGCGTCCGTATCGCACCCCGGTTTGGTCGAGATCACCGATTTCGGTCAGCTGCCGAGCGGTCAGCCTTTCTTCGTCATGGAGCTTTTGGAGGGGCAGTCGCTGGCCGCGATGATCCGCCGCGGCGGGCCAATCCCGGCCGCGCGAGCCGTGGACATCGTGCGCCAGATCGCGGACGCCCTGGGCGCAGCCCACGACCGCTCGATCATTCACCGCGATCTGAAGCCCGACAATATTCACATCTCGGTTGCAGAGGGCGGGCGGGACCGCGTGACGATCGTGGATTTTGGGTTGGCCCGCGTGATCGGCGCAAGCCGCCTGACGCGGGCCGGTGTGGTCTTCGGCACGCCGCACTACATGAGCCCCGAGCAAGCCATGGGCGAGGTGACCGACCATCGCGCAGACGTGTACGCGCTCGGTGTCGTCATGTACGAGATGTTTACCGGCCGCGTGCCGTTCGAGGCCGACAGCTACATGGGCGTGCTGACCAAGCACATGTACATGGCGCCCACGCCGCCGAGCCAATTGCCTGGCACCTCGGAGCTCGGCGCGCTCGAGGCAATTCTGCTGCGTTGCCTGGAGAAGAAGGCAGACCAGCGCTACGCAAATCTGCGCGACCTGATCGCTGATTTGGATCGCGCGCTGATGACCGCGGGCGAGCCGGCTTCGCGACCCCGGAGCAGGCCTCGCGTCGCGCGCTCGCTGCTCGCCGACGAGCTTGAGCTCCCGAGTCAGGAAGAGCTCGAGCTTGGGCTCGAGGGGGCAGCTCGCAAACCCAAGACGTGGTGGCCCCTTGGTGTTGCTGGTGCCCTCTTCGTGGCAGGCATGGGCGCCGTGCTCGCGTTGCGCACCGCTGCCGCGCCGTCGTCTGATTTGGCCCGCTCGTCGTCTGTCTCGCTCCCCGGTTCACCTCCCGACAGTGCGCTTCGTGGTGCCTCAAGCACCGCCCCGTTGCCCGAGATCTCTAGCACGACCGCAGCGGCTTTGCCCGCGCCCGTAGCGGCCTCTGCGGCCAGCGAAATCCCCGCGCCGAACACGCTCCGAAAGACCTCCCTGCTGCCCCGCCGCACGCCGACCGCACCCGCCGCCACTCGGAAAAAGACGGCTCCGCTCGGAGGCTCGGAAATCGTCGACCCTTGGAGCAAAGGCGGCGCGAGATGAGCAAAGTGCAAAGTAACGGGCGCGCGGCGCTGAGTGCGCTAATGCTATGCCCGTAGAGCGCGAGGTGGCCGCATTGGCCAGCTCTAGCTCTACAATACAAAGAGAAATTATCTGATTGGCGATTGCAGACTCGAGCGCGGGCTTGACACCGTAGCCCAAGCCCGAGACTCTTCCGCAGAACTCGACGTGGGCTGATTTCGCGTGGCAAAAAAGCAACTCCTTCTGGTCGATGCCGATCCCCGTAGTGTGCGGGTGCTAGAGGTCAGTCTGAAGAAGGCTGGCTACAGCGTAACGACCGCGACCGACGGCGCCGACGCGCTGTCGAAGATCGAGTTCTCGATCCCTGACTTGATTCTGACGGACACGCGCTTGCCTCGGCTTGACGGCTACGAGCTCGTGCGCCGGCTCAAGGAGCACGCTGAGTTCGCGCAACTTCCGGTCGTGTTCCTGACCAGCCAAAAGTCGATCGAAGACAAGATCCGCGGCCTCGAGCTGGGCGTCGAAGACTACCTGACCAAGCCCATCTTCGTGCGTGAGTTGATCGCTCGCGTGAACCTGCTGCTCGCACGACGCACGCAGGAGAAGATGGCCACGAGCATGCCGACCAGCCGCCGCACGCGGCTCAGCGGCTCGCTCGAGGACATGGGCGTGGTCGACCTGCTGCAGACCTTCGAGGTCAGCCGCAAGAGCGGCATCGCTCGAATCAGTGACGGCCGCCGCGAAACCCGCGTGTTCTTCCGTGACGGCAAGGTCGTGGACGCCGAGCTCGGCCAGCTGCGCGGTGAAGAGGCCGTGTATCGCGCTTTGATCTGGATTTCGGGGAGTTTCGAAGTCGAATTCTGCCCTGTCGCCAACGAGGACATCATCCCGACCTCCACGCAGGGCCTGCTCATGGAGGGTATGCGCCGCGTCGACGAGTGGGGACGCCTGCTCGAGCAGCTGCCCTCGCTGAAAACAATCTTCGACGTCGATCACGAGCAGCTGGTCGAGCGCTTGAACGAGATCCCTGACGAGCTGAACGGCATTTTGCGGTTGTTCGACGGCAAACGCACCCTGATTGACGTCGTCGACGAATCGCCGTTCGAGGACCTGTCCACGCTGAGTACGATCACGAAGCTGTTCTTCGAGGGCTTGCTCGTGATCAGCCAAGCCGCACCGGACGACGACGTCGTGCCGAGCGAAGCCGAGGCGCGCGCTGATTCGCTGCCCCCCGAGTCGGAAGACGACGGCGGCATCGGTTACGACGACGTCGTGCCTGAGCGCAGCAGCGATTCAAAGCTGCAAGTGAGCGACGTCGCCGCTCCCTCCTGGCGCCCGTCGGCGCCGCCGCTGTCTGGGCTCAGCGCCCCACCGGCCACCATCCCCGGCCTGCGTCCGATGGACAACCTGACCGCAGCCGTCGAGCGGGGCGGGCGTTCGCGGGTCGTGATGCCCTCGGTGCATCAGGCGACTGAGGCGGCCGCCGAGCCGCTGTCCGCGTTCGATTCGCGCGCGGCTCATCGCACTCATTCGGGCCTCGGGCCGCTGGTGCCGAAGGGGGATTTCAGCGTCGACGCGCCGCGACCGACCACGCTCATGGCTGGCGTCGAGCCAGTAACCCCAGATTTAGCGGACGCTCGCTCGGCGGGGCTCGACGTCGGCCAACCGTCAACGATCCGCGAGACACCGATCGCTCGAGCCGGCGATGGCAAAGTGATCCGCTTTCCCGCGCAGCGCAAAGAAGACGACGTCGAGCCGCAAGTGCCGGCCGAAGTGCGGGGGCAGATCGAACCGCTGCCGCAGGTTGAGCTCAGGCCACCAGCGGAGCCGCCGCCGCCGCTCGCGCCACAGCCTCGGGCGCCCGAGCACGCCGAGCCCTCGGCGCCCGAGCACAAC
>DATCFJ010001000.1:0-3350 GCA_036509605.1 Polyangiaceae bacterium
CGCTTCGCGAGCCAGCGCCGGATCGCAACCGAGGACTGCAATGGAAACGCGGGGCCTTTCGTCGGGCGCGCCGCTGGCCCGCGCAGCGACGAGCGCCAGCGCCACCCCGATTACCCGAGCAACCCTCGCCGTCAGTCGAGCCCGCCGAATTTCGCCACCGCCTTCGCTCGCCGTCCATGGGGGTAGAGCGATTGATACTCGCGTGCGAGATCGCGGCTCTTGGTGATGTCGCCCGCGCGCGAGGCCGCCTCGACCTCACGTGCCAGCGCATCTTCAGCGAGGGGGCCGCCCGCGACGCGGGCGCGGGCGAACGCGTCGGCGGCTTCGCCGGGGCGGCCGAGCTCGTCCAAGAGCACGCGCCCGAGCGTGAAGGAAGCGAGGCCTGCGCGCGGGTCCCTTGCGTGCGAGCGCACCACACGCTCGAGGTACGGCAGGGCCTCCGCTGGATAGCCGCCAAGCCGCGCCACGTCCGCCGCAAGTAGCAGGTCAGCGGTCTCGTCGCGCACGGCATTCGGCCCCGCTTTTTTGAGCGCAGCGTGAGCCTCGGCAAATTGCCCCCGCTCTGCCAAGGGTCGCCAGGGCGACACCGCGGGCCCAGCAGGCGCACTGCTTGGTTTTTCAGGCGAAACGGGCAAGACCGCGAACTCTCGTCTGCCGCCGGCCGCGATCTCGGTCTCCGCGCCCTGCGCGCGCACCTTGACTCGCCCTTGCTCGACGGCGACTTCGAGCTTGTCACTGGCGAGGTATTGCACCGTAAACGTCGTGCCGACATCTTCGACGACGACGTCGCCTGCGACGACGACGAACGGATGCTCCGCGTCGTGTGGTGCCGTGAATCGAGCGCCGCCTGAGCGCAGCTCGAACCCGCGTCCCTGATGGTCAGGCATGGGCTCGAGCACGGTCTCGGGCGAGAGGCGCGTTACCGTGAGCGTCTCGACAGCCGCGGCAACTGCAGTGGATGACGGAACGAGCGCGGCCGTGTCCGTTGGCGCATGGGCTTGCAGGTGCACGAATGTAAGAACCCCTCCGCAAACGAGCGCCAGCGCCGCGATGCCGGCTAAGGCGCGCACGCCCGTACGCCGCCTCAGCGCTCGATGCTCGAGCCCGATCCGGGCCGAGCGGTCGCGTTCGGGTCCCCAACCTGGCTCGACCTTCTTGGCAAGCGCACTCCACTTCTGATCAGTCATCACGGAACACCTCGTCGATCACATTCTTGGCCGCGGCCACGCGCCGCTTGGCAGTGGCGAGGCTGCAGCCACACGCCGCCGCGACCGCGTCTAGGGGCTCGCCTTCCAGATGGCGTAGCGACCACGCGAGTCGCTGATCGGTGGGCAGCGCTTCGAGAACCTCGTACAGGCGCGCCAGCACAGCGTGCTCTTCAGCGGTCGCACCGCGTGCCGGCACTTCGCCGCTACTTGGGCTGGCATGAAAGAGAGCGCGGAAGCGTCGTCGCAGCAGCTTGCGCTTGACCACGCGTGTCGTCACCGTAGCCAGCCAGCCACGCGCCTGAATCAGATCCGGGATCTTAGCGATGCGCCGCGAGGCCAGCCAAAACACATCCTGCACGACGTCGTCCAAATCCGCGTCGCCGGAGCCGAGTAGGCGCGAGGCCAGGCCGGCCACGTACCGAGAATACCGGCTGAAGAGCGCCTCGAACGTCACAGCTTCGCCGCGGCCGATCGCCGAGAGCGGCGGTGCAGCGAGCCAGAGGTGCGGTTTCGGCAGCATCTACAATGAAAATGACCGTATCCCGTAGGATCGGCTCAAATCCGGGCCCATTCAACGAGATTCAGCCGTGCCTGCAAAGAGGGCTCGTTCCAAGCATCCGGCCGAGGCGGATTCCGCCAAGGGATTGACCCACTACCTCGTCAGTCGCGGCGAACCCGCGGCGGCGAGCTGCCCGCGGCACACTCACTGCCCGCAAGCCGCAGCCACATGCTCGGGGGCCGGCACTTTGTCACGCGGTCGGGGAACGCCGACAGCCGGGTCACTGGATCCCCGATACCGACAAAACATAGTTTTGTTGGGCCAAGCCCGGCTAAGCAGGGCTAAGCGCGTAGCGCTGAAACAAGTGTGAGCCGTGGCGGCGCACGCTCAGCAGCTCGAGCGCAGCTCCGTTCAGGTCCAAGCCGTCGCACAGCGATTTTCGGTTGTCACCGGGGAACCGGCCGAACAGAGCAGGCGAGGAGGTGACGAACAGCTCGTCCACCAGGCGCTCGCGCACTAGCTCTGCGAACAAGGTTGGTCCGCCTTCGGTGAGCACTCGACCAAAGCCTTCGGCGCGCAATGTCGCGAGCAGGCCCCGCACCGAGACGCGATCCGAGTCGACCACCGTCAGGCGCGCGCCGGCGGGTAACGCCCCGCGCAGCGCGGCTTCGCCCTTCGGTGTGGTGACGATCCAGGCGTTCTGTGCCGCGGGCTGGCTCGTGTCGAGCTGCCCCGACGCGCTGATCAGCACCAGCACGGGCGGAGCGTTCAAGCCAAGCTGTCGCCTCAGCTCGGCGAGCTGCGTCGCCGCCAGCGGATAGATTCGCTCCGCGGTCCAGAGGTGCCCGGATGATTTTCGAAATGTCCCCGCGCCGATCAGTACCGCGTCGGCGCACGCTCGAAGCAGGCCCATCACGAAGCGGTCGGCTGCATTGCGGCCGCTGATGATCTGGCCTGACTCGGTGTCACCCGGTAGTGCGACGATGCCGTCGAGCGAAGCGACGAAGTTTGCCACCACGCACTGCCTCGGCAAACCGAGCTCTCCGCCGTAGCTGGTGCTGAGCGAAGCGGGCAGCTCGAAATGCGCGAGGTTCGCCCGCTCGAATAGCAATTCGAGCGGCTGACCTGCGGGAGCGATTCCGCGATCCGGATGGGCGTTACTCACGGGTAGGCAAAGCTACCACTTCCAGTCGTATTTGAGGGGCCGCACAACCTGGGCTACAACAACGGCCATGAGGGACTTTCTTGGTTGGCGCCTAGCGCCTTTGGTGTCTTCGTTTTGTCTTCTTGCGGCCGCTGCCAAGCCGGCAGCCGCACAAACCCCAGCACCGCCTGCCGCGGCTGCTCCCCAGGCGGCACCGCAACTTGCGGCCCCGCCACCCGCGCCGCCGGGCGCAGCGCCTGCTCCGCAGTATCCGGGAGGCTACCCGCCTCCGCCTCCGGGCTACGCGTATCCGGCGTACGGCGCCTATCCTCAGCCCCTGCGCATGCCGGACAGCGTGCCGTACGCGGGCGGTCCGGTGCCCGCTGGCTATCACATCGAGGAACGGCCGCGCCGTGGTCTCGTGATTGCCGGTACGATCGTGCTTGCCGTGCCCTATGGCCTCGGCCTAGCCGTTGCCGGTGGCCAGAATTTCCCGAAC
>DATCFJ010001001.1:0-3115 GCA_036509605.1 Polyangiaceae bacterium
AGCCCCCGGGATTCATGAACTCGAGCTTGACGTACACTTCCACGCCCGGCGCCGTGCGCGCGACTTTCTCGAGCCGGATCAAGGGCGTGTTGCCGACTGCGTCGAGGATCGACGACAGACGACGCGAGCGGGTCAGACGAATGCTCATCGGGGAACCGTGTCTAAGGCTAGAATGCTGCGGACTTGCGCAACGGCTCGCCAGGCGCCGGCGGCCATGCGGCGCGTGCCCGCGTGACGGAACAGCGCGCTGTGCAAGAAGGGTTGGGGGGACAAATTGGGCAGGATGGACAGCCGTTCAACACCCGCTCGGTGAAGATACACGAATTCGGTCAAGCTGCCGTCTGCGCCGCGCACCTCGAGAGATGCCGCAGATAGCCTTGCTTGGCCCTCGAGCCCGACTTCATTGAGCCGGATCTGACGCGTGAGCGGGTGCAGGGCGTCCATCAACCGCCCGCGATGGCCGGGACGATGCTGATCTCGTCCGTGCTCTTGAGCGCGGTGGCGAGGCCGTCGAGGAAGCGAATGTCTTCGTCGCCGACGTAGATGTTCACGAAGCGGCGCACGCCCTTGTCGTCGAGCAAGCGCTCACGGATGCCGGGATGATTCTTCTCGAGAGTCTCGATGACGTCCTTCACGGTGTCGCCGGCTGCTTGCACTTGGTCTTCGCCGCCGGTCAGAACGCGGAGGGGGGTCGGGATACGCACGGTTGCCATGTAATGCTCCTTCTTTCTCGTGAACTAGGCTGCGCAGCTGGGGGCTGTGTAGCGGTCGTAACTGATGCTGTCGATGCTCCGCTCGGGGCCGCACAGCGCGCACAGCGCTCGGGCGGCGAGAGTGAGCTCGCGGGCTCGGTCGGTCTTGGCGTCATAGCTGACGAGCGTGCCGAACACCGAAGCGTCGCCCAGCAGTACGGACAGCGCGCGGTCGGCCATCAAAGCCCCGGCGAAACCCACGACTGGACCGAGCACGCCGGCCTCGGCGCAGTTCGGCGCTGCCGCGCCGCCCGGCAGATCCTCGAACAAGCAGCGATAGCAAGGCGCGCCCGAGGCGGCCACGCAGAGGACCGTGGCGCGCAAGCGCACTGCAGCTCCGTGCACGACCGGCCGCTGTTCGAGCGCACAGGCGTCCGCGCACAGGAACTTAGTCGCAAAATTGTCGGCGCCTTCGAGCACGACATCGACCCCGCGCACGAGCTCGCGCGCATTTTCGGGCAAGAACCTCGAGCGCACGAGCTCGATGCTGCCGGCCAGTGCGCCCGCGCGATACAGGGCGCGCTCCGCGCAATCGAGCTTGTCCTTGCCGATGTCGGCCTCGCTGAATAGGATCTGACGATGCAAATTGGTGCTGTCGACCAAGTCGTCGTCGCAAAGCACGATGCGGCCGAGGCCGGCTTCTGCGAGAGCGAGCGCGACCGGGCAGCCGAGGCCGCCGACGCCGACGACGAGCGCCGACTTGTGCTGGAGCGCGCTGCGCTCAGGATTTGAAGTACTCATCGAGACTAAAATAGCGCTCGCCCGTGTCGCACAGCATCGTGACCACGTTCTTGCCAGGGCCCAGCTCGCGCGCAACAAGGAGGGCCACCGCGACATTGGCGCCAGAACTAATGCCTGCCAGTAGGCCCTCGCGACGCGCTAAATCGAGCTTGGTTTGGTAGGCGAGCTCGTCCGTCACGGTACGCACCTGGTGCACCACGCGCGGGTCGTAGTTCTTGGGCACGAAGCCGGCGGCGATGCCCTGGATTTTCGACGGGCCGCGCTCGCCGCGCGAAATCGTGGCGCAGGATTCGGGCTCGACAGCGATCACCTGGCACCCCGGGTACAGTTCACCGAGCGCGCGACCCACGCCGCTGACGGTGCCACCCGTGCCGACCGCAGCCACGAAAGCGTGTAGCGGCTGCCCAGCGAGCGCGTGCACGATCTCCTGCGAAGTGGCCAGGAAGTGCGCGTCGGGGTTGGCTTGATTCTCGAACTGGTGCGGCATGAACGAGAGCGGAGTCGCGGCGGCGATCTCGCGGGCTTTGGCGATCGCGCCTTCCATCTGTAGCTCTTCGGGCGTGAGCACTACTTCCGCGCCGAACGATTGGAGCAGCTGACGTCGCTCTAGGCTCATGCTGGCGGGCATAGTCAGAACGCAGCGGTAGCCCCGGCGCGCGCACACGAGCGCAAGGCCGATGCCCGTGTTGCCGCTGGTCGGTTCCACGACCACGCCGCCGGGCTGCAATTGGCCGTCTTTTTCCGCATGCTCGATCATCGCCAAGCAGATGCGGTCTTTGACCGAGCCGCCGGGGTTCATGGCTTCGAGCTTGCCGAACACGTGCGCTCGTGGAGCGTCGCGACCGAGCCGTCGCACTTCCACGAGCGGCGTGTCGGCGATCAGCTCCAGCACGCTTCCGTAGATGTGCGGGTGCTTCGGGAGTGGAGGCAGGGAAGGATCAGATGACATAGACGTAACGTTGCGCCCCTGGGCGTTTCAGACCTTGATCTTCGGCTTTTGTGACGATGTCTGCGATCGTCACCTCGTCGAAACAGGCTTCGACTCGAGTCGATAAATCTTTGAAGACGATTTCGGTCACGCGCCGCGCGTCGCTAGAGGGCTGAGTGCGGCGCGGACCGGGCTCGCGATCGCCCAAGCTGATGGGCCCTTCGAGCGCGCGCACCACGTCACCCAGACGGATGTCCACGGCGCGGCGCGACAAGCTGTAGCCACCCTGCGGCCCGCGCTTCGAGCCCACGATGCCCGACCGCTTCAAGTCCTGGAAAATCTGCTCGAGGAAGCGCGGCGGGATGTGCTGGCGCTCGGCGATGTCCTTGACCTGGGTCGGACGGCCCTCGTTGTAGAAGGCGATATCGAACAGCGCGCGCACGGCATAGCGGCCCTTGTTCGACAGCTTCACGTGTTCGATATGCATTGGCACATCGTTTTTGTCAAGAACACCCCGGGTGGCATTTGGGCCTGTTTTTGGGGTGTTGAGGCGCCGCCGGAATCGGCCCGTAGGCCCAATTTGTCGAGCGTCGGAGACCTGGGGCGGTTTGGTGCCGTCGCTGGAACGGTGTAAAAGGCCCCAGCTTTCGCGCACGGAGCGCGGACTGACCCAAAGGGGAATCAAGATGATGAG
>DATCFJ010001002.1:0-3507 GCA_036509605.1 Polyangiaceae bacterium
TCGGACATCGAGATGGACAACTCCATCGATTCCTCGCTGATCGCCGACGCGCGCGTCGAGTTCACCGGCCGCGGCGACATCAACGACCAGGTCGAGCGCGGTTGGTTGACCAAGGTCTTGGACTTCGTGAATCCGTTTTGACCATGATTTCCGCCTCGAATCAGCGACCATCCCTAGCGCTGCGCCTGCTCGCCGCCTGCGCGGTAGGCTTGTCGCTGCTCTTTACTAGCGGCCCCGCTCATGCCGACAAGTTGCGAGATTTGTGCGACGTGGTCGGCGCTCGCGACAATCAGCTGGTCGGCTACGGCGTCGTGACCGGTTTGAACGGCACGGGAGACGACATCACCGTGCCGTTTGCTCAGCAATCTTTGCGCGCTTTGATGCGCCGCCTCGGCATTCAAGTCGATACCAAGCAGGCCCGCTTGCGCAACGTGGCCGCGGTCGTCGTCACCGCCACCATTCCCGCGTTCGTGCGCGAAGGCTCTCGGCTCGACATCACCGTCTCGTCGATGGGCAACGCCCGGTCGCTCCGCGGCGGGGTGTTGGTGCAGACTCCCCTGCGCGGCGCCGACCGCAAGACCTACGCCGTCGGGCAAGGAGCGCTCGTGGTCGGCGGCTTCTCGGCCGCCGGCGCGTCGGGCAGCATGCTTCAGGAAAACGTGACCACGACTGGTCGCGTGCCCACGGGCGCGTTGGTCGAGCGCGAAATCAAGACCACCTACTGGGCCAAAGAGCAGCTCACGCTGGCCCTCCGAACGCCAGACTTCGGCACTGCCCAAAAGGTGGTCGAGGCCCTGGAAAAGGCCTTCGGCAAAGACAGCGCGAAGGCACTCGACGGCGGTTCGGTGGAGGTCAAAGCACCCGCAGACTTCAAGGACAAACCGGTAGAGCTGCTCGCCAAGCTCGGTGACGTCGATGTCGATCCAGTGGTTTCAGCGCGTGTCGTGATCAATGAACGCACCGGCACCATCGTCGCTGGCGGCGACGTGCACCTGTCACCCGTGGCCATTGCTCAGGGCGGCATCACTATCTCGATCCAAGAGAACAAGCAGGTGGTGCAACCGAACGCACTCGCCGCCGGGCAGACCCAGACCGTCCAAAACAGTGACGTCCAGGCCAACGAGAAAGGCCCCGCCCTCACCTACGTGAAGGGCGCCGCCACCTTGGCCGATGTTGCCCAATCGCTTTCCACGCTCGGCGTGTCCCCACGAGAGCTCGCGAGTATCCTGCAAGCACTGAAGGGCGCTGGCGCGCTTCGTGCAGAGATAATAGTCCAATGAACCCGATTGGCGCGATCAACTCAGCGACAGCAGCCACCCCGGCGAAAGCCGACGCGCCCGATCCGAAGTTGCTCAAGGCCGCCAAGGACTTCGAGTCCATCTTCGTGCGCCAGATGCTAAAGGGGCTCGAGAAGACCACCGCCGCGGGCGCCGGCACCCAGGCCTCGGCAGGCGAGAAGACGTACGGCTCGATGATCGTCGACACCCTTTCGGAGTCCATCCAGAAGGCCGGCGGGCTCGGCCTGGCCGACGTCATCGCCCAGAGCATGGCCATGTCCCACCCCTCTCTAAAGGCGGCGCCCAGCTCGCCGGCCACCAAAACCCCCTCACAAGCCTCTGGCTCGCCCCTAGTGCCTGCTCTCAAACCCCTGAAATGATTAGTACTGCCTCGGTCGTCCCGATCCGGTGCAGATTTCTCTAAAGCCCCCCCCATGATTACCGTTCCTCTTTTCAAGGATTGTTTGTTGGAGCTCATCTCCCGCGACAATTCGGTCCGGAGGAGTTCATGAAAGGTATCACTGGCAACCCTGTCCTCGATGCGTACCAGCGAGGCGGAGTGTCAAAAGTGGGCCCAGCAAAGCCGGCCGAAACGGCAGGCCCAGCGGCACCCAGCACAGGCGGCGCGAGCACCTCGGCAGTCGAGGTCTCTATCTCGTCGCACGCTCGAGATCTCGCCGGTTCCGGCGCCCCGGTCAATCACGCCAAAGTGGAAGCCGTGAAAACCCAGATCTCGAACGGCACGTTCCAAATCGATTCGAAAAAGGTCGCACAGCGATTGTTCAGTGCACTCGGGTAAGTCCCCGCGCCGATCATCGGCCGAGACTCGCCCGAGCCACTCTTTTGTAGGAGAGCTTGGTGGAGGCAGTGGCACACAGTGAGCTAACCGAAACGCTGTCAGCGCTCGAAGCGCTGCATGAGGCGGAGTGCATCGTGCTGACCAAGCTCGATCGCGCTGCCCTCGACGGCATTGCGGAGCAGAAGCTTGCCCTGTGTGAACGCCTACAGGCTCTCACTGCCGAGCGCCCACCCGCGCTGGAGCACAAGAGCTCGCTGGAGCGGATTCGGCGCTTGGCGCTGAAGAACCGCTTGCTCGCTCTGCATGCCCGAGACGCGGTGCGTACCATCCTGACCGAGGCTGGCTTCACGCTGCCCCAACAATTCGGCTCGCATCGCCCGACCGCCATTCAGGACGGCGTCCGCGTCAACTGGAAGGGCTAGCTCCGATGGCAGGCCTTACCTCCCTCCTCAACGTAGCGCGCGACGCACTAACGGCGCAGAGCTACGGCCTCGGCGTTACGGGCTCGAATATCTCGAACGCCAGCACCCCGGGCTACGTGCGGCGCGTGGCTCTGCTTCAGACCCAGGACCTGGGCTCGCAGGCGAGCGGCAGCGTGGTTGCCACGGGCCTCCAGCGCGTCACGGATGATTTCATCGATCGTCGAGAGTTTGCCGCGACAGGCACCTCGTCGGCAGCAACGACGCGTGACCAAACCTTGGCCTCGGTCGAGTCCTTGCTCAATGATACTGGCGGCACGGGCTTGGGCTCGTCGCTAAGCAACCTGTTTTCGTCGTTCTCATCGTTGGCCAACAACCCGACCGACACGACGACACGCTCCAACGTGCTCGCCGCTGCAGACGCGTTCAGCCAGCGGGTGAACAGCGTCGGCAGCGCGGTCGCTCAGGCCCAAAACGACCTGAAAACACAGGCCCAACAGACCGTCGACCAGGTCAACCAGCGCGCCCAAGAAATCGCCAAGCTCGACATGCAAATCTCGCAGGCGACGATGGCAGGCAATGATGCGGCGGATCTGAAAGATCAGCGCACCCAAAAGTTGCTCAATATCTCGAGCCTGATCAACACCACGACTTTCACCGACGCGCAGGGCAATCAAGTCGTGCAGGTCTCCGGCACGACGATCGTGGAAGGCGGACACGCCGGCTCGCTCTCGCTCGACCTGCACGCCGACGGCTCGCTTAAGCTGAATGCCAACCAATCAGGCGGCGGCACCACCGAGGTCACCCAGTTCCTCACTGGCGGCACGCTCGGCGGCATCAAGGAAGCGCGCGACACCGATCTCTTCGACGTCTCCAAGAAGCTCGACCAGTTCGTGTTCGACACCGCCACCGCGATCAACACCCAGCACGCGGCAGGCGTCGGCGCTGACGGCGGCACGGGCCGTGCCCTGTTCGACGTCGGCGGCGCGCCACCCGGCGCAGCGCTCAACCT
>DATCFJ010001003.1:0-3126 GCA_036509605.1 Polyangiaceae bacterium
CACCGGCGAAGCCGTCTTGCGCGCGGCTGATACGGACTGGGAACCGGACTCATTGCGCACTGCCAAGTAAGCCTGCAGGTGATCCAGCGTCAGCTGACCGAGCGGCACCAAGCGCCGCTTTCCGCCCTTGCCGAAAGCCGAAACGATGCCTCGTTTCAGGTCGACGTCGCCTGGCGTCAGATTCACCAATTCGCTGACGCGCAGTCCGGCGGCGTAGGCCACGCTCAGCATGGCGCGATCGCGTAGGCCGCGAAGGGTGGTCGTGTCCGGCGCTTCGAGCAGCCGCAGCACTTCTGCCTCGCTCAGCGTGCGCGGCAAGCGACGGCCAAATCGGGGACGCGCCGAGAGCTCGGTTGGGTCAGCGGTGAGCGCGCCCTCGCGAAGCAGAAACTTCATCAGGCCGCGGACGGCTGACAAGTGGCGAGCGGCGCTGCGCGCGCTCAAGCCGTCTTGCGCGAGCCTGCTGAGCCAGCCGCTGACCGTGCCCAGGTCGATCGCCTCGGCACGGTCGATGCCAGCTGCTTCGGCAAAGCTCGACAACTTGTTCAAATCGCGCCCGTAGGCTTCGAGCGTGCGCGGCGAAAGCGCCCGCTCGACTCGCAGGTGATTCAAGTAGGCTTCGACCAGGCCATCCAGAGTCACAGAGGCCATGGTAGCCCCGGTGCCCGGCTGAGGCGAGTTTCGTTCACCCTTTGGGGGGTCTCGCAGCGAGTCAGTCGGCCCGAGCTGCGGCGACTAGCGAGCGCAAACGGGCCTCCGGCTCGGCTTCGCGCATCAACGCTTCGCCGATCAATGCGGCGTCGGCGGGTGAGTCGGCGACGCGTCGCACGTCCTCCGGCTTGGCGATGCCCGACAGGTGCACGCGCGTGACGTCGCTCGGCAATTGGGCCAGCATGCGCGCGGCACGCGGGGCGTCCATCACGAGCGTATCCAGGTCGCGCGCGTTGACGCCGATCAGCGTCGCGCCCGCGGCTACGGCGAGCTCGGACTCCTCGTCGGTGACGACCTCCACGAACGGTTCCAGATTTCGGGCGCGGGCGGCCTGCGTCAGCTCGTGCAAGCGCTTGCCGTCCACGCAGCGTGCAATCAGCAGTACGGCGTCCGCGCCGTAGGCCGCGGCGGCATCGAGCTGGCACTCGTCGATCACGAACTCCTTGCATAGCAGCGGCAGGCCGCAAGCCGCGCGCGCTTCGCTCAAGTGCTCGAAGCGGCCATCGAAAAAACTCGCGTCGCACAGCACGCTGACCATGCTCGCGCCGGCGCGTTCGTAGGCTTGTGCGCGTTCCGCGACGGAAAGCACGGTCGACAGCGGTCCGGCGGATGGCGAGCGAAACTTGATCTCGCTGATCAGCCGAATGTGGCCGGCGTCGCGGCGCAATGAGAAGGCGCGGCGCGCTGGCGGAGCGGGCAGCTTTTGCGCGCGCAACGCGGGCAACTCCTCGCGTTTCTTGGCCAAGATTCGGGCCAAAAGGCCGCTCGTGGGCTGTGCCATGGCTTTATCTCGAAGGTTCCGCGCGTCGCGCACTGGCCGCGCGTCGCAAGCGAACCAGTGACGCGTTTGCGGCGCCGGATTCGAGCGCTGCGCGCGCTCGCTCGGTCGCGGCTTTGGGCTCGATGCCAAGTGCTACGACCAGAGCCGCTGCCGCATTGAGCAAAATGGCATTGCGCGCCGGATGCGGCTCATTGCGCAAAATCGCTTCCAGAACGCGAGCGTTGTGCGCGGGCTCAGCGCCGTCGATGGCGCCCGCGGGGCTACGCGGCAAGCCGAAATCTTCCGGCGTCAGCGAGAGCTCGCGCACTTGGCCGCCGTCGACCTCGCTGATGCGCGTCGCCGCAAACGGGCTCATCTCGTCGAGGCCATCTTCGCTTCGGACCACCCACGAGCGAGTCGTGCCGAGCTCCGAAAGCGCATTCGCGAGCACGGGGCGAACCGCGTCGTCGAACGCGCCGAGCAGCTGGTGAGTCGCCCCCGCCGGATTGGCGAGCGGGCCGAGGCAATTGAATAGCGTGCGCACGCCGAGCTCGCGTCGCACTGGCATCACGTGACGCATCGCTGGGTGATGCGCTTGTGCGAAGAGGAACGCGATCTGTGCTTCGGCGAGTACCTCGCCTTGGCGCGCTCCGGGGACATCGAGCGGAATGCCCATGGCTTCCAGCACATCTGCGCTGCCGGCGCGGCTGGTCGCGGCGCGATTACCGTGCTTGGCGACCGCGACTCCCGCAGCCGAGGCAATCAGCGCCGCTCCGGTGGACAAGTTGAGCGAGGCCGAACCGTCCCCGCCAGTGCCACAGGTATCCAAGAGCACGTCGAAGCTGTGCGTCACAGGAACCATCACCGCCCGCATCGCGCTGGCTGCGGCAGCGATCACCGGCGGCGTCTCATTGCCGGTCAAACGCAGCGCGACCAGAAACCCGGACACCATCGCGGGCGTCCAGGCACCGGCGAAGATCGCGTCGAACACTCGTCGCACGGTTTTCGGAGAAAGCCCGCTCGGGGCGGTCAGCTCTGCAAAAACGTCGGCAAATCTGGGTGTTTCGCCGCTCACAGCGACCCCAACCAATTCTCAATCAAGCGCAGACCATGGTCGGTCAAGATCGACTCCGGATGAAACTGTACGCCCTCGACCGCCAGCTTGCGGTGCCGGAGCCCCATGATTTCGCCCTTTTTCGTGCGCGCGGTCACCTCGAGAACTGCCGGAAAGCTCGCCTCTTCTACGATCAACGAATGATAGCGCGTGGCCTCGAACGGAGAGGGGAGGCCTTTAAAGATGCTGCGCCCGTCATGCTCGATGCCCGAGGTCTTGCCGTGCATCAGCTCGGGTGCGCGCACGACCTTGCCGCCGAACGCCTGCCCAATGGCTTGGTGTCCCAGGCAGACACCGAAGATTGGCAGCTCCCCCGATAGCTGTTCGATTACCGCCAGGGTGACGCCGGCTTCGTCCGGATTGCCGGGGCCTGGGGAAAGCAGAACCCCCGCGGGCTTAGCCTCGCGGATCTCTTGCACGGTGACGCGATCGTTGAGGCGGACGTCGCACTCGCCGCCGAGGGTCTCGACGTACTGGACCAGGTTGTAGGTGAAGGAGTCGTAGTTATCGACGACCACGACGCGCTTTTTCACGGCCGGAA
>DATCFJ010001004.1:0-9903 GCA_036509605.1 Polyangiaceae bacterium
CGGCCAAGGCGACTGAGTCGAACAGCGCGGTCGTTAGACCGACGAATGACCCGTACTCGTCGCCGTCAAAGCCCGCCAGCTTCACGTTTCCAGGGACCGAAATGCCGAGGCGCTGCAGGCGATGCCAGACTTGCATTGCGCCGCGGTCGTTCGAGCAGAAGATGGCCGAGCCTGCGCGGCCGGCGATCTTCTTCAGGTCAGCGTCGGTTAGATCCTCGTACGCAATTTTTTCGATTGTGTCTGAAGAGGCGTGCTCGAGCCACGTCTCGCGCGTGCCGCGCCAACGCTCGATGTGGCCCAAGTGCTCGGACACCACCTCCACGAACGTGAGGTGGCGCGTCCCGCGCTCGAGCAGGTGTTCCACTACGGTGCTGGCGCCCGCGCGATTCTGAATGCGAAGCGCGCTGCCAGGATAGCCCGCGTAGCTCGGGTGATGTGGATCCAAAACGATGTACGGACGCGAATAAATGGCCGAGAAACGCAGGGTAGAGGCCAGTGGCACGTCCCCCCAGACCAGTAACCCGTCGGCGTGCAACGGCAGCACCGGTTCGTCCGGAGCGTCCGCCAACTGCTCGCTGGCGATCAAATTCAAAGTTAGGCCGCGCGGCGCAGTGAGACGCGCTAGCGCCTGCGTGGTGCTCGCCACGGGCGGATTCACCAGGCACTCGAACGTATTGGGCATAACCAAACCGATGGCGCGCTCGGACGAACCGGCGAGCTGCTTCGCCGCCCAGTTCGGCGAGTAGTTCTGCTCGTTGGCCGCGCGACGCACCCGCAACCGGGTGGCTTCGGAGACTCGCGGGCTGTCTCGCAACGCGAGCGACACGCTCGACTTGTCCATACCCAGCACCCGCGCCAGATCGGTAATCGTAACGCGCTTTTTCGGAGGCTCGCTCTTCGCGGCCACTGGAACTTTGGTCGTTGGCTTGGAAGCCTCTACTTGTGGAACGAAGGGCGGTGCCGAGCCGCGTGCCGTCTTAGTGGGGCGCGCCATTTTGACTCGCACCTTAGCACGCTCTTCGTTTGTCCAGCGGTGCTCACCGGAAGCGGTAGAGGGCCTTCAAGCACACCTACCGGCTCGCCCGAGCCAGCACGAGTCCGCCGATCGATGTCGAACCGCCGCCGAACCAATTTCGACTGCGCCTGTGATTTTCGACACGGGAAGGCGAACAGGTGCGCAAAGCTTGGGGATTTTTCGAGGTCAGCTGGTTTCTTCTTGACGCAATACTACAATAAACAGCTAATCCAACCGGTTGACTTCGTCACTCTGGAGAGAGCAAGAGGCTTGAGCATGAAACGGATTCTCGTGACCGGCGCCACAGGAAAAGTCGGGCAAGCCTTCATTCGGCGGTTACTCGACGACCCGGCACATCGAGACTTTCGCGTCCGGGCGCTGTGTCACAACCGCACCTTGCCCGTCCAGGATCGCCTGGAGGTAGTGCGTGGTTCTATCGACAACCACGGCAGCGTCCAGGAGGCCATGGCCGGGGTCTCGCACGTGCTGCACCTCGCCACTCCCAAGGAAACGCCGGACACGATCATGGATGTCGCGGTCAAGGGCATGTTTTGGCTACTCGAAGCGTGTCGGGCGAGCGCTGACTTTCGCCAGTTCATCTTGATCGGCGGAGATGCGAGCCTCGGGCACTTCTTCTACCCGCGGTCGGTGCCGACCACGGAGGCTCAAGGGCACTCCGCTTATCCGGGCTGCTATGCGCTTTCGAAAGTCCTCGAAGAGGTCATGCTCGAGCAGTACCACGTGCAATACGGCCTGCCGACGTGCTGCTTGCGAGCGCCGTGGATCATGGACAAGGACGACTTCAAGTACCAGCTCTCCTTCGGGGAAGACGTGTTCGGCGGTCCGCGCTGGTGTGATTTGGTCGGCCCGGAACGCGCACAGCAGTATCGTGAATCAGGCGCGGTGCCGATCATGCTCGATGCCGAGGGCGTGCCCGTAAAGCGCAACTTCGTGCACGTCGACGACCTCGTGAGTGCCATCTCGAGCGCGCTCGACAACCCGCGTTCGCTCGGTCAAACGTTCAACGTCTGCATGAACGAGCCGGTCGACTACGGGGAGCTCGGACGTTACCTCGAAAGCACGCGGAAGCTCCCCGGGGTGCCGATCAAAACCCCGTACTTTTCGACCTGGTTAGACAACAGTAAGGCTAAGTTCCTGCTCGGTTGGCGGCCAGCCTTCGACCTTTCGCGCATGGTCGAGTCCGCCTGGGGCTACGTGCGCGCTACGGACGATCCGCGCGTGGTCTGGTATCCCGGTTGAACGACCACACGGAAACGCTGCATTCGAAAAGAGCTGCCATGATTGACCCAGAGCGCCTTAGGCGCCAGTTCGAAGCTCAATATGGGGAAATGCCGCGGTTGTTCTCGGCGCCTGGTCGCGTGAACCTGATCGGTGAGCACACCGACTACAACGACGGCTTCGTGTTGCCGATTGCGATCGATCGCCGCACCTACATTGCCGGTTCCGCGCGCCCTGATACGCGGGTCTTCGTGCGCTCTTTGAACGCCGACAGCAGCATCGAATTCGATCTGGCGCGCCCGGGTCCGCCGAACCGCGGCTCGTGGATCGACTTCGTCGAGGGCACGGCGCAGGCGCTGATCGCACGCGGCTTCAAAATCTCCGGAGCCAATCTGCTGCTCGATAGCGACGTCCCGAGCGGCGCCGGTTTGTCGGCCTCTGCCGCGCTCGAGCTTGCAGTGGGGTACGCGCTGGCGGGCCTTGCCGAGGGAACGAAGTTGGACCGCGTGCAGCTCGCGCTGGCCGGTCAAGCCGCCGAGCACGAGTACGTGGGCACCCTGTGCGGCATCATGGATCAGTACATTGCGGCGCTCGGTCAAAAGGGCAAGGCGCTGCTCATCGACTGCCGTTCTTTGGAGTTCAAGGCCATTGCGCTCGAGCTGGGGACTGCCTGCGTGTTGATTTGTGACACGCGCATCAAGCACGAGCTTTCGTCGTCGGCGTACAACGAGCGGCGCCGCCAGTGTGAGGCGGGCGTAGCGTTGATCGCAGCGGACATGCCGAACGTGCGCGCCTTGCGAGACGTCAACGAAAGTGAGCTCGAGAAAATCGCGCTGCCGGAGCTGATCGGACGACGCTGTCGGCACGTCGTGAGCGAGAACGCGCGCACCTTGGCCGCGGCTCGCTATCTTCAATCTGGAGAGCTGGCTCGCATGGGCGAGCTGATGGCCGCTTCACACGTCTCTCTGCGTGATGACTATGAAGTGAGCTGCCCCGAGCTCGATGAAGCCGTCGCCGCGACCGCCAACGAGCCAGGCGTATACGGTTCGCGCATGACCGGTGGCGGCTTCGGTGGCTGCACGGTCACTGTGCTCGAGCGGGACGCGCTCGACCGAGTGACCAGCGCGATCGCTGAACGGCTGCGCGCCCGCTTCGCCATCACGCCGCAGTTCTTCGCCACGCAGGCCTGCGACGGAGTCCGCGAAGAATGAACGTTCTGGTCACGGGCGGCTGCGGGTACATCGGTTCGCACGCGGTTCGCAGTTTGCTGGCCGCGGGTCACAGGCCTGTCGCTCTCGATAACCTGAGCCGTGGGCATCGCGAGGCGCTCTCCGCGGGAGTGCCCTTGGTCGAGCTGGACGTGCGTAACACCGACGGCGTCTACGCGGTGCTGAAGAGTTACCAGATTGAATGCGTGATGCACTTCGCAGCGCTAGCGGACGTTGGCGCGTCGGTTGCCGATCCGCTCGGCTGCTACGACAACAACACGCGCGGCACGCTGAGCCTGCTCTCGGCGGTAGAGCGCGCCGCGATAAACCGCTTCGTCTTCAGCTCGACGTGCGCCACCTACGGCGAACCCAGCAAAACTCCGATCACCGAAGACACCGAGCAACGGCCCGTCAATCCCTACGGCTGGTCGAAGCTCTTTTGCGAGCGGATGTTATCCGACTACGCGCAAAAGAATCGCGCGTTTTCGTTTGCAGCGCTCCGCTACTTCAACGTCGCCGGCTGCGCGAGCGACGGCTCCCTCGGTGAGCAACACGATCCCGAAACTCACCTGATCCCGGTCATTCTGCAAGCGGCGCTCGGTCAGCGGCGCGGCGTGACCATCTTCGGCGAGGACTACGAAACCCCGGACGGCACGTGCATTCGCGACTACGTGCACGTCGAAGACCTGGTGGACGCGCACTTGCTCGTTGCGTCGTCACTGCGAGGCGGGCAGAGTTTGTTCTACAATCTTGGCATCGGGCGTGGCTACAGCGTGCGGGAGATCATCGACGCTGCGCGCGCTGTGGTTGAGCGTCCCTTCGCGGTCGAGCGTGGCCTCCGCCGCGCCGGGGACCCACCCGTCCTGTTCGCGGACGCGAGCAAGATTCGCCGGGAGCTCAACTGGGTCGCCACGAAGGTCGATATCCGCGAGATCATTGCCAGCGCTTGGCGCTGGTTCGAACGTAACCCCACCGGCTACTCGAAGCGTTGAGCGGACGCGCAGCGACGGGCTAATTCGCTGCATTTTTCGGCTCAAACGGAACCTCTGACGGCGCGCCACCTCGTGGCATGATGCGCCGGACCATGTCTTTGTACGGATCGATCGAAGCTGGTGGGACCAAGGTCATCTGCGCTGTCGGGACCGCCCCGGAGGATCTGCGAGCGCAAGCTCGCTTTCCAACCACGACACCCAAGGAAACGCTCGACAAGTGTATCGAGTTCTTCCGGTCTCAGCCGAAGATCGACGCGCTCGGCGTAGGCTGCTTCGGGCCACTAGAGCTACGCAGCGATGCGCGCCGTTACGGTCACGTCACGACCACCCCGAAGGTCGGCTGGGCCAACGCAGACGTCGTCGGCCCGTTACGCGAGGCGCTCGGAGTGCCAGTCGGCTTCGACACAGACGTCAACGGCGCGGTGCTCGGCGAGGCTCGCTGGGGAGCCGCTCAAGGGCTCAGCACTGCCGTCTACGTCACGATCGGCACCGGCATCGGCGGCGGCGCGCTGGTCGGCGGTCAGCTCGCTCATGGCTTGGTTCACCCGGAAATGGGTCACTTACTCGTCCCGCGCGAGCTGGATGATCTCGAGTTCGCCGGTGACTGCCCTTTTCATGGCGCGCGCTGCTGGGAGGGCCTCGCCTCGGGGCCGGCCATGCAACACCGCTGGGGACAGCGCGCTGAAACCCTGCCCGCGGATCATCGAGCCTGGGATCTAGAAGCGCGTTACATCGCTTCGGCGCTAACCACGTTGGTGCTCGTGCTCTCCCCGGAACGAATCATCCTCGGCGGCGGGGTCACGCAGGCGGAGTCGCTCTTGCCGCTCGTGCGGAAGTATCTGACGCGCTCGCTCGCCGGTTACGTGCAGGCAGATTCACTGCTCAAAGACATAGACCAATACGTCGTGCCTCCGCTGCTCGGGACGCAATCGGGCATCGCCGGGGGGCTTGCTCTCGCCGAGTTGGCCCTCGCCTAGCGCGTCAACTCTTCAGGGCGGGAATACCTGCAGCGTCGACCTCCAAATCACTGCAGCAACAGCGCTCTGGTGAACGGTATTCCTGGCGGGCAAGGCTGTTGCGATGACGCTGTCAGCAGCTGCAGCTGAGTGCGCAGAAACAGCAATGAGATCAACGGTGCTGTCACCGCCTTTTTGAACCCGTGACGCCCAGCGACACACTTCGAGACAATGATCAGACCGAGCTGTTCACACGCGAATCTGTATGGCGCTGCTCGGCAGTGTTTTAGAGGCGAGGGGCAACCAGGACAGCAATTTCCGCTAATACAACCGGTTGACTAACGGTAATTCATGGGGCTCTATACGTCGGTGAAGCCGCGGCAAACTCGAGCTCGACGCAAAGAGCAAGCGAGTCCAGAGTCGATGGCTGAGCTCGCCACAGCGGCTGGCCTGGGTGACTCGCGAGCGGACGACGCTTTGTGGGCGCGCTGCGCGGTCGTCGCAAAACAAGTGGCACAACGTTGGGCGAGCAACGGAGTCGACGTCGAAGATCTGAGTCAAGAAGCGCTGCTGCGGGCCGTCGAAAGCTTCTCCGCGTTGCGTGATCCTGCGGCGCTAGTCAGCTGGTTGCAGGTCGTCGTCAGGCGTTCGGTGACACACGGCGCGCGCCGAGTCCGCCGCAAGCGCCAGTTACTGACGGGTGGCAGTGATCCGGAAGATTTGCCCTCGCAGGCCGCGTTGCCCGACGTTCAAGTCGACGTGCGGCGGCTGCTGGAGACACTGGAGAGCCTGCCGGAGGAAGAACGCCGCTGCTTGTGGCTTCGTCGCGGCGAAGGGTTGCGCATCGACGAGATCGCAAAGGAGACCGCACTTTCCGCCTCGACGATTCAGCGGCGCCTACACGTCGCAGAACGTCGGCTGGCCAAACGGCTGCTCGGCTGACGCACCGCGCTGACCGCCCGTGAGCTGTCGAACACCCGGGGGCGCGCGGCGTCCGGTGAGCCTGTCGTACAGGCGGTTCGAATGTGTGCATTTCGCTACATGCGGCTGGTGAACGCTGAGTAATCATCACTTCGTTTCAATTCTCGCGAGTAGCTGGAAAAGTGGCCCGGCCTTCCACGCGAATGCCCAAACACTGCTAAGATCTCTCAGATAGTTGGTCCGTTAGACCGCCGTGCCTCCCCTACTAATAGTGGTGGATTTTGCGCTCTGAGACTCCCATGAGAAAAAGACTCGAATCCCGGATAGGGCCAAGCATATGGGCCAGCGCGTTGCTCGGCCTGGTGGCGGGTACAGGCTGCACTGGAATCGTGAGTACGGGTAACGGCACTCCGACCTCGGGCCCGGGCAGCCCCAGCGCTCTCACGCCCGGCGGAACGGTCACCGCTCCGGGCGGCAACGGAGTAGGCGGAGCCGGGAGCGCCGGCGGAGGCGCTTCAGGCGGCCCCGGCGGCGTCACCCCAACTTCCGCTTGTGTGGGCCAAACCGGAATTCCGGCAGCGTTACCCGCGCGGCGGCTAACGCGCGCGGAATACAACGCTTCGGTGGCGGTGTTGTTGCAAGACAGCACGTCGCCCGCAACCAACTTGCCGCCCGAGGTGATCGGCAACCTGTTCAGCAACGATTCGGCGCAGCAGCCTGTTTCTGACGATCTGGTTGCCGGTTACAACACCGTCGCGGCTGACATCGCGACGCGCGCCACACAGGCAACCGTATTGGCAGCGTTGGCGCCCTGCGCTGCGGCTGCGACGACGCCGAGTGCGCAGGACGCCTGCGCACAGACCTTCATGCAGAGCTTCGTGGCCAAGGCCTACCGCCGGCCGCTCGCCGCCGACGAGACCGCGGGGCTGCTCGCTCTAGAGAAAAGCGTCACCGCCTCGTCAACGTTCAGCTCCGGGCTGGGCGCGATCATCGAAGCCGCTCTGCAGGCACCTGACTTCCTGTACCGGATCGAACTTGGTGTCACCGATCCGGCAGACGCCACGCTGCGCCGCCCGAGCGGAGACGAGATGGCAACGCGCCTTTCGTTCTTGTTTTGGGGGGTCGGCCCGGACGACGCTCTGCGCACGGCGGCCGCGAGCGGTGAGCTCCTGACGACAGCTGGCGTCCTCAAGAACGCCCAGCGCTTGCTGGCAGACCCACGCTCGCATGGCGTGGTGAAATACTTCTTCGACAGCCTGTTTCCGCTCACGACGCTGACGGACCTCGCGCGCGATCCGGTATTGTACCCGAACTTTACCAATAAAATCGGCTCGTACATGCGCCAAGAGACGGAAACGTTTCTCGACAACGAGATCTTCTCGGGCACCGGCACGTGGCCGTCGATTCTCACCGCGAACTACACCTACTTGAACGGTCCGCTGGCCACGTACTACGGCATCTCCGGAGTCACCGGAGACACTTTTCAAAAGGTGCAGCTCGACACGACCAAGCGGCTTGGGTTGCTCACTCAGGGCGGCGTAATGACTGGCACCACGGTCACCAACTCGACCAACCCGGTGCTGCGCGGCTCGTTCGTCGTGAACAAGCTGATGTGCCAAAATATCGGCTTGCCCTCGGACCCTGCCATCTTGGCGCTGGTCAAGATTCCGGACGCGGTCACGGGCACGACTGGGCGACAACGCTTTACCCAGCATTCGCTGCAAACGATTTGCCGCGGCTGCCACAGCCTCATGGATCCTGTCGGGTTCGCGTTCGAGAATTACGACGCAGTTGGTCAGTACCGGACCACGGACGGCGGACAGATGATCGACGCCAGTGGCAAGATTCCAGACGTCGGCGGTGTGACGGAGCCAACCGTTATCGGCGGCATCGAGATCGCCAAGCAGCTGGCCCAGAGCGAAGTCGCGCAGCAGTGCTTCGCGCAGCATTGGCTCGAATACGGCTATGGCCGCACCCTTCACGGGACACCCGCAGAGCTGTGTCTGCAAGAGAAGATCAACACTGCCTTCAAGGCGTCCGGGTACAACGTAAAGCAACTCATGCTCGACCTGACGCAAACCCCCGCATTCCTCTACATGCCGACCCAAGGCTGAGAATTACCAATGCCCAACTTTCGTTTGAGTCGGCGCGCTGTCATCCGTGGCGCTGGAAGCATCGCGATCGCATTGCCGTGGCTCGAGATCATGCGTCCGGAGCCGCGCGCTCAGGCCGCC
Source organism: Polyangiaceae bacterium (assembly GCA_036509605.1). Taxonomy (GTDB): domain Bacteria; phylum Myxococcota_A; class Polyangia; order Polyangiales; family Polyangiaceae; genus PMG-095. Next base: position 8,566 of record DATCFJ010001004.1, read on the forward strand.
ACCACCGCGGGAAAGCCCGCCAACCACTTCTTGGCGGTCTTCCAGCCGGGCGGCACGGTACGCAACAACGCCGGCGCCGATAGGTGGGTCCCCACCGGCACCGAGACCAACTTCACTCTGAGCCCGATCCTCGCGCCGCTCGCGCCCATCGTGAAGAAGATGTTGATCGTCGACGGACCCGACATGGTGAGCGCGGTCGGGGAGCAGCACCAGTCCGGAATCATCGCCTTCCTCACCGGTTCGACGCAGGCCGGTGGCGGCACCGGTTACGCGACCGGGCCGTCCATCGATCAAATCATCGCCAAGAAGCTCTACAACAACACCAAGAAGAAGAGCATCCAGCTCGCGGTGCGTTGGGCGACGGGGAAGTCACACGGCAGCCTTTCGCCGATCAACTGCGTGAATTTCGACGCCGACAACAACAGTCCCATTGGGCCTGTTGTGGATCCGCAGGTCGCTTGGAAGGACCTGTTCGGCTCTCTGGATACGACCGGCACCGGTACCTCGGCAGCTGCTGCCGCGTTGAAGCGCAAGCAGTCCATTTTGGACTTCGTCGACAAACGCTATGTGACGCTCGCGGCGCGCTTGGGCGCGGCCGACCAGCAGCGCTTACAAGAGCACCTTTCGAAGATCCGCGATCTCGAGACGGGCCTCAGCGCGGTCACGACCACGTCGTCGACTTGTTCGCAAGTTCCGGACGTAGACACCTCCGACTACAACCCTCACCCGGCCTACTCCGACGACGGCTCGGTCGTCGACGGCAGTACGGACGCGGCGATCCCCAAAGTCGGAAAATTCATGATGGACATGATGGTCATGTCTTTCGCGTGCAACATGGCTCCAGTGGGGACGCTGCAATGGAGCGACACGGAAGCCAAGCACACCTTCCCGTGGCTCAAGCTGCCGAGCGCTCAGCATCATCACTTTTATCAGCACGACGGCGGTTTCCAACCCGTTCAGTGCGAAGCGATTGCCACGTGGTACTCCACGCAGCACCTCTACCTGCTGCAAGAGCTCGACAAAGTGACCGTGGGTGATCACACCCTGCTCGACGAAACAGTCGTTTTCTTCGGCAGCGAGCTGCAAGAACCGCCGACCCACAAGAAGAACAACATGGGGTTCATGTTGGCCGGCGGCGGCGGACTGAACACGGGCACGGCTGGTCGTTGGATAAAGAAGCCGGGCGAGTCGCACAACGACCTGCTCGTCTCCATCCTCAACCTTTTCGGTGACACACGAACGACATTCGGAACCGCGCAATACTGCAAAGGACCGATGACGCTCTAGGGGTAGCCCCATGACCGGACTCTTAAGGACTCTGGCAGGACACCCGCCCGC
>DATCFJ010001005.1:0-6189 GCA_036509605.1 Polyangiaceae bacterium
ACACCAATCATCTGACACAGCGAGGGTAATTCGAGGTCCCCGGAATGCTCGATAGTGAGCGCTATCGCTCGTTGTACGGCTTGGCTTTGACCACGCGGCAAGCGGTACGAGCTCCCGCCCTCTAGCCATTCGTCGAGCAGCAGACCGAAACTCTTGAAGAAGGCGTTGGCCATAGGGTCCGAAGAGCGGCGTGATGCCGACCAACGCGACGAGAAAATGATCATCTCGCGCATCACCCGCTGTAGCTTTCACCACTTACTGCAGCCCGAAGCCACCCTGCGCGAGATGGCCCGCGTGTGTCGCTCGGGCGATACAGTCACGGTCTGCGACGTAGCCTCGGCGCACGATAAGCTCGACGCTTACAACCGCTTGGAGAAGATTCGCGATCCCTCGCACACCGCAGCGCTCAGCCCGGGTCAATTCGAACAGCTGTTCGCACGAGTCGGACTACGACCGACGACGCGCGAGCAATACCGGCTCGAAATCTCGGTCACCGAGGTGATCGCCTCGTCCTTTCCCGAACCCGGCGGAGCCGAGGAAATGCGCCAGCTCTTCGAGAAGGGCCTGGGAGTGGACGGGCTCGGTGTGGGCGTGGAGCGCCGCGCAAACGGGTTGTTCTTCTATTTCCCGATCTTGATCTCGAGCGCGCGTACCTAGTACTGATGCCCCCAACATCGGAACGACAGAGCGCGGCCTGCGTGCTTCGCACGCGGGGGGGCCCAAGCGCCGGCTCTGCTCGAGGTGAGCTAGCGCCAAGTTGCCGACACTGCGCTTTTCGCGAGCGCGTGAGCGCTCGGGACCCAACCGTTGCTTCGCGGCGCTTCACGCCTATGCAAAAGTTTTGCATTCAAAGCGAGCACTAGAAGGGCCTCTTCGCCGGTAGTGGGCGGGCGCGAAGGGCACTGGAGGGTTGGGCCCCCGCGAACGGCTGGAGGCCGGGCGCTTGGGGGCCCTGGCGGCGCAGCGGAGCGAGCACGACAGCCACACTCTGGCCGATTGCGGCGGGGCACCCAGGCTGGAGGTTTTAGCTTTAGGCGAAGATCGGGGTTGTCTAGAAAAACGCGCAAAACGCCGACACTTTTGGACACAACATCGTGCCTTGCGCTTCGCGTGGGCGGCGTACACTAGCCGCATGATCATTCGAATTGCCAAACTCTCGATCGTCGCGGCCGTGTGCGCGACTCTAGCTGTGGCGTGTCATTCGTCGCCTCGTGCGGAGCAGGTCGCGCCCGGTGCGCCGGCGGCCGCGGCTGACGCGAAGCCGGTTGCCGAAGTGACGGTGAGTGACGTGGCCACGTTCATCAAGAACAAGTCGGCGACCGTGTTCGATGCGAACGGCGACGACACGCGCAAGGAATACGGCGTGGTCCCAGGCGCGGTGCTCCTGTCAGATCACAAGAGCTACCCGCTCAGCGTGCTCCCGGCAGCCAAGTCGGACAAGCTGGTGTTTTATTGCGGTGGCACGCAGTGCCGCGCGTCGGATGCGGCGGCACAGCGCGCCGCATCCGCGGGCTACAGCGACGTGAGCGTGATGCGCGCGGGAATCCGCGGTTGGAAAGACGCCGGACAAACCACCAGCGCCGCCCCACAAAGCTGAGCACGATCGGGAAGCGAGCCGTGCATTGGGCGGCTCGCTTTCCAACTCAGGCGGCCTTGTGCTTGAGCTCTGCCCTGACTGAGACGAGGAGTGGTTGACCGTCGCGCACGACGCGCAGGGCGACGTCCGTGCCGCGGGCGAGCACTAAGACTCGCTGCAGGTCGTCGACACTGAATAGCGCCGTTTGATTCGCGCCGAGCAGCAGATCGGCGGGCTTCAGCTGTGCAGCGCTAGCCGGCGAGTCCGCCGCCACAGCGTGCACGCGCACGGCGCGTTGTTGACCGACTTCTTCGGCGACTTTTGGCATCAGATCCACGCCTTGGGCGGCGATGCCGAGAAGCGGGCGTTCGACGCGGCCGTCTCGAATGAGGACCGCGGCGACCCAAGCTGCAGTGTGCGCGGGAATCGCGAAGCCAAGCCCGTTGGCGCGCGGAATCACCGCGGTGTTGAGACCGACGACCGCGCCGTGCGCGTCGAGCAGCGGGCCGCCCGAGTTGCCCGGGTTGATCGCCGCGTCCGTCTGAACCAAGCCCTCGAACGGGCGCCGACCGGGTCCGGGCAAACTGCGATCGATGGCGCTCACCACGCCTAAGCTCACTGAGCGCTCGAAGCGCAGCGGATTGCCAATCGCGAGCACGAGCTGTCCGACGCGCAGCCGGCGCGATTCGTCCAGCGCGAGGCTCGCGAGCCCGCGCGCCGCCACGCGCAGCACGGCCACATCACTTAGGCGATCTTCACCGACGACCTCGGCGGCGAGCTCTTCGCCGCCCGCCAAGCGCACGCTGAGCGTCTTCTCTCGACCTTCGACCACGTGTGCGTTGGTGATCACGTAGCCGTCGCCTGAAGCGATGATCCCGCTGCCCTGGCCGCGGCCGTGCTCGACCGCAACCACGCTGGGCGCAGCCGCTGCGACCAGGTTTTCGAGCTCGTCCGAGAATTCGCTCAGCCGCGACACGTTATGACCTCGCGCTCGGAGTGACAGACAGCTCGCGTTCCGCGCCGGCTCGCAAGACGCGCGCGGGAACGGCGCGTGCGGCGCGATCCTCCAGCGCAGCTTGCAGATCGCCGATGCTTTCCAGACGCTCTCCGTCCAAGCTCAAGAGCACGTCGCCAAGCACGAAGCCCGCGTGCTCGGCGGGGCCACCAGGTTGCAACCCAGTCACCACCAAACCGGCGCGCTGACCAGCGCTGTCTGCAAGAGCTTGCGGCAAGCGCGCTGGAGTCGAGCTCACGCCCAAGTACCCGCGTTGGATGCGGCCATGCAAGAGCAGCGCGCTCACCACGCGCTCGAGCGTGACCGTGGACAGCGTCAGCGCCGTGGAACGCAACAGACCGACGGTATTCAAGCCGATCAAACGCCCCGACGCATCGACCAAGGGGCCACCGGAGAAGCCGTGCTCCACAGCGACGTCAGTTTGAATGTAGCGTTCGATTTTGCCGCCGCCCGGCGCGCGCCATTCGTCGGCCAGCGCACTGACTACGCCTAGATTCGAGCGCACCGTGCGCCCGGGCCGACTCAGCGCGAGCACCAATTGGCCGCGCCGAATGCTGCCCCCTGGTGCACGTTCGGGAGTCGGCAAAGCTTCGCCTGCGGTGCGCAGCAAGGCGATGTCGCTCGCTGGATCCGCGCCGACCAGCGTCGCGGCGCGCACTTCGCCGGACTCCAGGACGACCTCCAGGCCCTCGTCGCGCTCGAGGCTGTGTGCGGTCGTGACGACCAGACCGTCAGTCGACCAGACCAGGCCAGTACTGGGCCTGCGGCGACCAGCATCGACGCGAACAACGCTAGGGCTCACGCGATCGACGGCGTCCGCCAACGCGTTCGAAAACTCTTGTGCTGCATTGCTCATGCGTCAAACCTAGGCAAAGGCGGGCGCGTTGAGAATCGCCCGATCGGCCAGGCAGCGCCCTACCCGAATGGCTAGGAGCGTCACAACATCAACAGACCGCGCCGCGCGGCCATCACGACGGCCTCGGTGCGTGTCTCGGCGCCGAGCTTGTTGAGGATGGCGTTTACATGGAATTTCGCGGTGTGATCGCTGATCTTTAGGCGATCAGCGATCAGCTTGTTGGACAAGCCTTCGGCCATCAAGGTCAGAACTTCGGCTTCGCGCGGGGTTAGGGCTAGCGCTTCGGGCGGCGTGGCGCGTGCGCTGAGCAGGCTGCGCAGCAACACCGGGTCGAAGACACCCAGCCCCGTAGCGACAGCTCGCAGCGCGGTCATCAGCCGCTCACTGTCGACGCTACGCAATAGCACGCCGAGCGCCCCAGCGCGCAGCGAGCTGAGCGCGGAGTCCTCATCGCGAACCAAGGCGAGCGTCGGCGTGCGCGAAAGCGCGCCGCGTTCGTTTGCCACGGCGCGCGGCCCTACGTCCAACAACGCAAGCTCCGCGTCGCCCTCGGGGACGACAGAGAAATCCGCTTCCGAGCCAAGCAGTGACGCTAGCCCACTGTGCACCAGCGGATCTTCCGCAACCACGGCGACGCGAACGACTTTGCGCAGGTTTCTAATCTAAGTCGCCCGCGCCAGTTGTCCAGGGCGCGGCCGCGACCGCCCTCACCCCGCCTCGATCGCCTTGCCCAGCTCGTCCATGATTTCGCCCCACCCGCCCGCAGAATCGATGGCTTTAAGGTACGGTCCGGAGCCGAATGATCTCTGCCGAGCATGACCCCGAGCCAGAGGCGCCCGCCCTCCCGCCAGGCGTCCAGCTCGACTATCAGGCGGACGGCGGCGTGCGTGTGCGCGTGCGCGTCACGACTGCGCGCCGCGCGCTGATGTTGCTGCCGCGCATACTGAGCATGCTGGCGGCGCTGGTACTGCTGTACGAGGCATGGCGCCGCCGGGTGTTCGTCTTCTTTTGGTTTTTTGGGCTGCCGTTCGTGCGCTGGCTGCGCGGCCCTGGCCAGAGCTCGGTGTTGATCGGCGAGCGCGCTTTGGAGATCGAGGGCGCGCGCTGGTTCGGCGCCACCGTCGTCTTGCCGCGGATGGCGATCACGCGCATCGAAATCGGGCGCGCTGGGCCGATGCAGTCGTTCCAGGTGGCGCTGTACGCGCACACCAAGGAAGAAGGGCCCGAGCGCTTGTTCGTCGGGCTGTCCCCAGCCCAAGCCGAGTACGTGAATACTGGCTTACAGCGCTGGCTGGCGGGCGAATATTGAGGCTCAGATGGCGTCGTGCAGCGTTTCGAGCTGCTTGTAGCTGCGCTCGAGCCACAACCTGACGCGCTGACGCTCGAGCGGCTTGAGGCCGTCGAGATCGCTGCTGTGCACGGCGCCCCAAAAGCTCGAACCGAGACGGTCTACCTTGTACATCGCCGCCGCGTCGAGCTCGGGCAGCTCGATCGTCCGACCGCCGAGTTGGTCCAGGTGATGCTTCGCTTTCGAATCGTCGAATTGAGTGAAGTTCTTGGAGCGGCCCAAGTTCTTCACGACCTTGTGCTCGAACTGGTCACCGAATAGCTCGAGAGCGCGTTCGATCTCGCCGACCGAGGCGAAGCCGCCGTCGGTGACGTGCCACAAGCTCATGCGAATGCCGGTCTCTTTCGCAAAGGCGAACACGTTGGCTTCGGTGAGCCACGTTTCTAGCGAGCGGATGCTCTGCGCAGGCAGATCGATCAGCACGCGACGGTCGGCGCCGAGAGCGCGATCGACGATTTGATCGGCACTTACAGGATCGCTCATGTCGACGGCTTGGCTGTAGTCGGCGTACGAGCGGACTAGCGCGCCGTGTGACAGGTCACCGTCGACCGCCGCAAACGGGATCGAGCGATCGATGAACCATTGAGCGAGCAGCCGCGCGACGACGCTCTTGCCAACGCCGCCCTTTTCTCCACCGACGAAATGTATATGACTCACGAAACCCGTAGAAACCGGGCTCGGCGCGGGGTCAAGCGCGAACCCAGACGGCTCACGCACAACGAGCGGACGGCCGCCCAAATTCGGCAAGCGCCGATCGACCGCCAACGACCAGGCCGACTGGGATAGGCTCTTGGCTGTTTCGCGCAGGTTCCGCCAGCTCACAAATTCCTGCGACCGAACCCGGCCCGACACCATGAGCGCACTCGGATTTGCTCTGTTCGACACGGCCGTCGGCCGCTGCGGTATCGCCTGGGGCGAGCGCGGCGTGTGCTGCGTGCGGCTTCCCGAAGCGCGCACGGCAGAGATGCGCGCGCACCTCACGCGGCGTTTTCCCGAGGCGACGGAGAGCGCGCCGCCACCCGTCGTGCAACGCGCGATCGATCGGATCATCACGCTGCTCCGCGGTGAAGCGACTGATCTGACTCAGATTCAGCTCGATATGGCAGGCGTACCGCCGTTTCATCGCCTTGTTTATGAGCTGTCGCGCACGATCCCGAGCGGAGCAACGCTGTCCTACGGGGAGCTCGCAACGCGCCTCGGCACGCCCGGTTCGGCGCGCGCGGTGGGGCAAGCGCTCGGCAAAAACCCGTTCGCGATTGTGGTGCCGTGTCACCGTGTGTTAGCGGCGGGCGGCAAGCTTGGCGGATTTTCGGCCAGTGGCGGAGTCGACACCAAAGCGCGCATGCTGCGCATCGAGCAAGCCCAGCGCAGCCTGTTCGACGGCGACGGACAGC
>DATCFJ010001006.1:0-9972 GCA_036509605.1 Polyangiaceae bacterium
GGGTTGAAGACGAGCTCACCTACCGCCTCGCACCGCTCTCGGTGGTCGGTCAGGACGCGAGCCTCGAGGAGATTGCGGCGAGCCCCGCGGTACGCTTGTTCCAAGAACGCGCAGGGGCCAGGGCGCGCGGCTCGCTCGGCACGGAGCGCGCGCGTCGGGTCGTCGCCGACATCTGTCGCCGCGTCGATGGCTTACCGCTCGCCATCGAGCTGGCGGCGGCGCGCGTGGCCGGGCTCGATCTCGAGGACATCTCCCTGCACTTGGACGATCTGTTCGACCTGTTGCCACAAGCCGCGCGCAGGGCCGACGGAGCTCAGCGCTCACTCCGCGCCACCGTGGCCTGGAGCGACGCGCTGCTCAGCTTGGAGGAGCGGCGCTTGCTGCGTCGCATGGGCGCGTTCGCGGGCAGGTTCGAGCTTCTCGCCATCAAGGAAGTCTGCGCAGAGAGCGGGCAGACCGCCGCGCAAGTGGCAGATCTCACGGCGCGGCTCGTGGAGAAATCACTCCTGCTCAAGCCCGGCGACGGCGGCGGTTACCTGCTGCTCGAGACGATCCGCCAGTATTGCATCGAGCAGCTGACCGCTGCCGGCGAGATCGACGCCGTCCGTGAACGGCACGCGCGCTTCTACCTTGGTGTCGCTCGGCAGGAATGCATCGGTCTAATGACCGCAAACGAGCGCCCACACCTCGATCTGATTGCGAGTGAAGAGCCAATTCCCGTCGGCGATGCCGGGCCACAGCTCGATCGCGAAGCGCTCAGGCAGTATCGCAAGCGACTGGCCCACCTGGACGAACAGCTCGATGAAGCCGAGGCCCAGCACCACGCCGCGCGCCACGCGAAGTGGACCGCCGAGCGTGAGGCGCTGCTGGCGGAGCTGGCTCGAGCCACGGGCCTCGGCGGCAAGCCCCGCCGCACCGGCTCACCCACCGAGAAGGCTCGTCTCAACGTGACGCGGACCATCCGCCACGCCATCACTTACCTGTCCACCACCTCTTGAATCGGCGCAAACTACCTCAACTTGGAACGGTTGCTCAGACATAGCCGACGGGCCCTTAGAGCGTTCGCTCGGCCAGCTTTTGCCGCAGCCGCTCACGAATGCGAACGCTGCGGGCAACCAAGCTGCGACGAGCAGATGTTCTCGTTTCATGTTGTTACTCCACTCGGGATAACTCGTTCGAATGCAGGGCAGCGGGTCGAAAGAACGAGAAGACCGCAAAGACCGCAAAGGATGAGGCGACGAAGGCCAAGAACAGGTGACGTGTCGATGCTCGCTTGCGCATGGTTGCTTTTTCCTGTGCGTAGCAAGAGAAGCTCATGCCCGGGTTGAGCTATAGGCGTACACTCTGCGGGTCTTGGCCTCCACGCACCATGTGCTTTTGATCCCGGGCTTCTTCGGCTTCGGTAAGTTCGGCGACATCAGCTATTTCAGCGGCGTGCGCGAGGCGATCGAAGAAAACTTCGCAGCGCTTGGCCTTGCCGTCACCGTTACCGAAGTGCCCACGCTGCCCATGGCGTCGATCCGTTGGCGCGCCGCGCGCGTCCGCGACACGCTGGCACACGTCGCAGGCAGCTCCGAAGGTCCGATCCATCTGGTCGGACATTCGACGGGTGGGCTCGATGCCAGGCTAGCGATCGCGCCGACCGCGTCACTGCCTTCCAAAGTAGCGTTTGACGCTTACGATCGCGTACAAACGCTGGTCACGGTATGCGCGCCGCATTACGGCACGCCGGTCGCCACATACTTCACCCGGCCGCTCGGGCGATTCTTGATTCGCAGCTTCGGTCGCTACGCGATCTTCATGCTCGAGCATGGCCAGCTGCCGCTGAAGCTGATGCTGCGCTTGGGCTACGTCGCGGTGCGGCTCCGGGATCCGTTGCGCAAGCGCAGAAACGCCTTCGACGCGCTGTTCGAGAAGCTGTTCTCGGATTTGTCTGAAGCGCGGCGGCTAGAGCTTGCGACGTTTCTGCGCGCTGTAGTCGACGACCAATCGCTCTTGTTTCAGCTGACGCCCGCGGGCTGCGATTTGTTGAACGCGTGCACGGCAGAGCCGAAGATCGCCTACGCTTCGGTGGTCGCGCGCGCTACGCCACCCAGCTTTCACAATGCCTGGCGTTCGCTGCGAGACCTGTACGCGCAGCTGATGTTCCCGATTTATGCGTTCTTGCATCGCGTGGCTCGGCGTGACGCGCTCGGTAATCCGCCGCTGACGCCGCTGCAGCAGTTGCAGCTCAGCGCAAACTCGCAGGCTCTGCCTCTGCGCAGTGACAGCGACGGCGTCGTGCCCACGCTGTCGCAGGTTTGGGGACCGGTGCTGTACTTCGCGCAAGCCGACCACCTCGACGTTGTCGGTCAATTCGCCACGTCCGATGGCGCCGCCGCGACCGGCGATTGGATCCCGAGCTATTCGCCGTTCGGGCGCGAGCAATTCTTGGAGCTGTGGAGTACCGTGGCTCGGTTCATCGCCGGTGTCGCGACCGCGGACACCCAATAATTGGCCCAATATTTGATTTTTGGCCGCGCGCGGGCCGAAGCCATGCTACTCGGGCCCCGTGATCCGGCTCGATTCAGTCACGAAGCAACACGGGCGTCGCGTCTTGTTCATGGACGCGTCGTGCGCGGTATTCAAGGGCGACAAAGTAGGGCTCGTCGGACCCAACGGGTCGGGTAAGTCGACCATCTTCCGTTTGGTCGTTAAAGAGGAAGCGCCTGACGGCGGGCAGGTCGCGATCGATCGCGGTACGACGATTGGCTACTTCAGTCAGGACGTCGGTGAGATGAGCGGGCAGAGCGTGGTCGCGGCCACACTGGACGGCGCGGGCCCCGTGTCCTCCGTCGCCGCGCGCCTGCGGGAGCTCGAAGAGAAGCTCGCCGACCCCGCCATGGCCGACCAAATGGAAGCGCTGATCGAGGAGTTCGGCGAGGTGCAAGGCCGCTTCGAGGAGCTCGGCGGTTACGCGCTCGACGCCAAAGCGCGGGAGATTCTGGCCGGTCTCGGCTTCGCACAAGAAGTCATGGACGCGGACGTCGGCACGCTCTCCGGCGGCTGGAAGATGCGCGTGGCGCTCGCGCGCATCTTGCTCATGCGCCCCGACGCGATGCTGCTCGACGAGCCCACCAATCATTTGGATCTCGAGTCGATCCTGTGGCTGGAGGGCTTTCTCAAGTCGTTCGAGGGCGCGCTGATCATGACCTCCCATGATCGCGAGTTCATGAACCGCATCGTCACCAAGATCGTGGAGATCGAAGCTGGGGAGCTGACGAGCTTCACGGGTGACTACGAGTTTTATCAACGTCAGCGCGCGATGCTCGACGCGCAGGCGGAGAGCGCATTCGAGCGTCAACAAGCCATGCTCGCCAAAGAAGAGGCGTTCATCGCTCGTTTCAAGGCCCGCGCCAGCCATGCCGCGCAGGTGCAATCGCGCGTGAAGAAGATCGACAAGATCGAGCGCGTGGAGCCGCCGCGACGCCGCGAGAAGCTGAGCTTCGACTTTCAAAAAGCAGCGCGCTCCGGCGACGACGTCGCGAGCCTCGATTCGGTGAAAAAGGCCTATGGAAAGCGCGTGATCTACAGCGGGCTCGACTTGCTGATCCGCCGCACCGAGCGCTGGTGCGTGATGGGCGTGAACGGCGCTGGCAAGTCGACTCTGCTCAAGTTGATCGCGGGTGCAACCGAGGCCGACGACGGCCGAGTCACTGTCGGTGGCAGCGTGAAGATGGCGTACTTCGCCCAGCACTCGATGGAAGTCCTGAAAGAGGACGACACTGTATGGGACACGCTGGTCGGCAAATTCCCGCATGCTTCAATCGGCTCACTGCGCACGCTCGGCGGTGTGTTCGGCTTTTCGGGTGACGACATCGAAAAGCCGTGCCGCATCCTGTCCGGTGGCGAGAAAGCGCGCCTGGTCCTCGCGCAAATGCTGTACGACCCGCCAAACTTCCTCGTGCTCGACGAGCCGACGAACCATCTCGACATCGGCACCAAAGAGATGCTCATCGAGGCCCTCGCCGGCTACGAAGGCACCATGCTGTTCGTCTCGCACGATCGCCACTTCCTCAAGGCGCTTTCCAATCGCGTCCTCGAAGTCAGCCCCGACGGCGTCCGCAAATACGGCGGCGGCTACTCCGAATACGTCACCGAAACCGGCCAAGAAGCCCCCGGCGTCCACACCTGATCCTGCCGGGCGCCGCGCCTCATCCCCGCGCACCCGTGCCAGGATTTTGTTGATGGTCACACGGCGCGCGCGTGCCGTCACAGCCTTCGGCGTCGCGGTTCGATAAGACAGGCGTCAGATACGAAAGTCTTACATGCGCGACGGGAAATTTGAGGCGCGCCGGCGTGAGGCATTTGCCTCTGCGGGTCGGGCACCAGCATCGAGCGGCCTCAGTGTTGCTTGATGACAACACTCCTTTCTCCGCAGACCCAATAGTGGCTGCTCCCCACGATTGAGCTGTCGGGGATAGCTTGTCTTGCGGCCACAATGGGCCATTTTTAGGGCCCAATTAGTGGGTGCTCCCCACTATCTAGTCACGCGGCGGAGGGCGGTACCCGAGGTGCATCCGCCAAGCGCCCTTCGCCTCCGCGCGCTCTTCGCATGCGCCGGGGCTGTTCGCGGGTCTCCGCGCGTGCGTCGGGGGGGGCGCTCGCGTGGCGCTAACGGGCGGTTTGTGGAGGTGCGCGAGCACGGAGCTGCTCGGGGTTCGTCGCGACTCGACGCCGAAGGCTTTGCCACGACGCGACGTAACGCTTGACCATCAACCCATCAAGACATCAAACGTCGCCCGGAGCGTCGCGACGACCGGCTGCGTGGCGACTCGGGCGACGTTAAGACTCATGCGTCGACGATGGCTTCGGCTTCGATCTCGACGAGCATCGCTGGGTCGACCAGGCGCTTGACCTCGACGAGCGTGGTGGCGGGGCGAACGTCGGTGAAGAATTCGCCGTGGGCGCGGCCGACTTTCTCCCAGTCGTCGATGTTGGTGACGTAGATGCGGGTGCGGACGACGTGCTCGATGCGCCCGCCCGCGCGTTCTAGCGCCCAGGCGATGTTGCGCAACGCTTGCGCGGTTTGCAGCGCGGCATCCCCGGGAGCGGCGATTGAGCCGTCTTCCTTGGTCGCGGTCGTGCCCGAGACGTAGATCGCGGTGCCAACGCGCACGGCGCGGGAATAGCCGACGATCGGCTCGTATTTCGTGCCGCTCGAGATATACCTGCGATTCATTGGCGCGAGTCTAGTCCCGCCTTTTTGCTGTCGCTACAGGCGATACGCTGGGGACGCGCATTCGGAGCGCTGATTGCCTGCCTAAAATGATCGTGTTTTACTGCGCGAATTACTGACCCGCCCGCCTCTTCGCGTGTTCGCATGAAGGACCCCGTGCACGCTGTCTCGGCGTTTCGCCCTGCACCCGTGGGGCTCGAGCCAAGGTCCCACTTCGTCCGCGGTTCGGAGCAGCCGCGCGGGGTCGTCTGGTTTGGCGTTCGTTCGTTTTGGGGGCATTTACGGCATTTTTTGGCCGCCGCGATTGCGACCGAAGATGTCGATTCACGCGACTGGATGACCGCCGACGACCCTGTCGAGCTGAAGGCCCGGGTCGCTGAAGTGCTCGGCGGTAACATTGCCGCGAGCAGCCTCGTCGAGGCACTGGAGCGCGACCTGTGGCTCGACTTCGTCGCGGACACCGGCGACGATGTCGCGGTCAGCCGTGCTGTCGCGCGCCTGGTTTTTGCCGAGTACGAGCTGCCCGATCCGGAGCTCCCGGGCGGCTTCCTGCGCGCGCCTCGCGGCGAGGTCTTGCTCTTTGGCGGAGACACGGCCTACCCGGTGGCAACCGCGCAAGAAATCACCAACCGCGTGATCGTGCCGTTCAACCAAGTCTTGGAGGCTTTACCCGCGGACCGGCCGCGCGTGCTGCTGGGCATTCCCGGCAACCACGACTGGTACGACGGGCTCGACGGCTTCGCGCGCATGTTCCGCCGCAACGCAGACGACGAGGAAGGCCTGGCGCGGCCGAGCGTGGTCGGTATCTCGCAGCGCATGATCGAGCGCTACGCTGAGTGGGCCGGCCAGTTCGTGCGTGGCGGCAAGATCGAAAAGCCGAAGGCGCTCGCGCTGACCGGTTATCAACCGGTGCAGAGCGCTAGCTACTTCGCGCTGCCGCTGACTCTGCGGCTGCATCTGTTCGCGGTCGATCGCCAATTGCGCAGCTTGGACAGCAGGCAGTGTCGCTTCTTCGACTCGTGGCGAACGCGGCACCCGGACGCGACTCCGTGGGTGATGTTGCCCGATCCGGTATTTGCATTCGGCGAGCCGAGCAAGACCGGTACGGCGATGATCGAAGCCTTGGGTCTGGATCTAGAGAGTAAGCCGCATTTCCTGCTGTCCGGAGACATACACCACTATGAGCGCTTGCAGCACGGTGCGGCGTTACACGTCACTGCGGGCGGCGGCGGGGCATTCCTGCATCCGGCGCCGATGCGACGCACGACTCGGCTGAGCGCCGAGGCAGAGTGGCCGACTCCTCTGCAGAGCCGCAGGTTGCTCTGGCAAGTGCCGTGGAAGGTGATGCGCGGCAATTCCGGATTTCTGCCGCATATCGTTCTGGCAGTGTTGTTCTTGCCGGCGATGGACATGGGCGTGAACCAGTTCCAAAAGGTGGGCTTCATCGTGTCCGCGCCGATTCTGATCACGGTTTTGACGACGGTCATCTACGCGTTGATCGGCAAGGCCCGCAAAGGCAAGGGCGTGGTGGTCGGGCTCGCGTTTGGTGCGGGCTTGGCCACCGCGACGATCCCTGTATTTGCCTCGTTCGTGCTCACGCGTTTGGCGCTCAGCGTTCACCTGATTGTCTCAGTCTGGGTGATCGCCGCGTTCACGTTCGCGGTGGCCGTGTTCTACGGCGCGTTCGTGTTCGGGGCATTTTTGGCGGTGCTCAGCTTCCTTGGTTTGGAAGAGACACAAGCCTTCACCGCGCTGGATCACCCGGGATTCAAGCACTTCTTGCGGCTACGCGTGCGCCGCGATGGGACTGCTGTGGACGTCTGGTGCGTGGGTTTGACCGACCCGCTCGCGCCAGGCGAAAGGCCTGTGCTGATCGACAGAGTGACGTTCAGACTCTGAGCCATGCTGGATTGCCGCGCGACTTACGGCGTGCCGTAGCGCGGTCAGGTCCGGTGTTCGCTAGCCCGTTATTGGTCGTCCCAGACGATGCGGACGGGATTCGTGGTGTCGGCAGCGGAGCGCATGGCCAAGAAGGCGCCCTTGGGTAGGGCGGCGGGTTTGCGCACTTCGCCGCCGTCTTTCAACGCGACCCAGATCGGCGGCGTCTTGCGTCGGCTTTGTGCGTAAAAGATCAGCACGCGCGGGCGGCTGCGCGGGCTCGCCCACAAGTCGAACGCGAACGCCTCGTCGTGTTTGTAGAATTGCTCGAGGGCCGCGCGCGCGTCTTGCAGAGGCTTGCCTTCGACCTTGCCGTCGCCGTCGACGCCGCGGGTCTTCACCAAATCTCGCCAGGCGACCATGACCCCGTTCAAGAGTGCGCGATGCGCAGCCCTGTGCGCCGCAGCGGTGCGCAATTTGACGCGTTCCCGGGTCAGATAAGAGACCACCGGATCGCGATGATCCAGCACGTGATCCAGCGTAAAGCCTGTGGATACGGCGCCCGCGAGCAACATCGCCAAGAGCCGCTTGCGGCGAAAGCTCGCGTGGTACCAAACGACGGTAGTCGCGATCGGCATGAGCAGCGAGAGCACGAGCAGTGTCTCGACCGCCAGTGAAAGGACCACTGCCGGCAAGAAATCACGGAACCCCAGCTCCGGCAGCCATGCCGAATAGAACTGCCAGGCCAGCGAGCCCAGCAGGACCAGGAAGCTTATCAGCGTGTAGCCCCGGAACATCAGGAACTCTTCGCGCGCTTGCCGGTTCCACAGCCAGTACGGAAACAATAGCGGGTAGGCCACGTAGTACGCGAAACTGCGCGGCGTCTTTTCGCGGTAATAGCTTTCGAAGGCGAGAGCCTCCTTCAGTACGTAGCCGAGGGGCTTGAAACGCGAGGCGAAGCGCCGCGGCGCCTCGCCCAAGATGAAGACCGAGAGCGCCATGCCGACGTCGATCAGCGCGCCGCGCACTGGGAACAATTCTGCGACGAGCACGATTGCGAATGGAGCTATCGCGAAGAAGGCGAGGCGGGCGATGAAGTCCGCCATCGACAGCGGAGAAGTGAGCAGCGTAGAACGACCTTGGGTCACGGTTCTTGCCGGGATTTAGCGGGTTTTGGCCTTTTTGGAGCGAGCTCGTGAACCCTTCATCAGACGCGCCAGCACGTCCGTCGGAATGGCGTCGTCGTCGGCCCACGAAACGATAGCGGGCTCCCAGCCGAGCTTCCAGGTGTCGCTCAGGCGTTCTTCCAGGAACGCCGCATATAGTCGGTCGAGGCTCAGCGACAGGCGTTCGACCAGGGTCATGCGCTCGACGAACGCGTCGTCGGTGTCTTTGGTGAGCACTGCCGGAATTGCACCGCTCGCAATCGCGAAGCGCTGCGCGACGAGCACGCACGCGAAATCCCGCTCGTCGTTCCGTAACGCGATGCGTGCGCGCACGGGGAACTTCTGTGAGCGCACGGCTTCTCGAGCTTCTGCGCTGCCCGACGGCGCCGCGCCGCGCACGGTCACGCGCTCGTTCGGATCGATGTCTGACTGCAAGGTCAGCTGATTGTCGAGCCAAACGTCGAAATTACCCAGCTCGGGCAGCGCGATCGGCTGATTGACGATTTCAGCGCGCAGCCAAAGCCAAAGCAGAAACTCGGGACCCAAGAAGCGTGTACTCTCGATGCGCTCGAGCGCGTCTTCCCCTTCTTCGGAGCGCGCTTCCGCGGCTTCTGTTGGCGCTTCGGGCTCGGCTTTGAGGGGCGCTTTGCCGAGCCGCTTTCGACCGGCCGAAAAGCTCACCGGTTCCACGTCTTTGAGCGCGCGTTGCCGCTCCTTCGACAACCCGGCGCGCGCCGCCACGGCGTACGGGCTGTCCTCGACCAACGAGAGGCCGAATGTCTTCTCGAAGTGCGCGCAAAAATCGCCGAGCGTGCGCTTGGAGTGCCCGAAAAAAAGCACGGTACCGCTGTCCAAGTGCCAGCTCATGTCGATAGCTTTGGAACTGGGAATGACCTTCTTACGCAGCCGCATCACGACTCGCTCTTTGATCTCGAGCTTCTCGTTGCGGCTGAGCTTCGCCTTCTTGGTCCGCGATAGCTGGCGTTGCTCTTCATCCGTGATCTGGGATTTGAGCAGCGCACCAGGGATGCGGTAGCGGTCGACGCGGAAGCCGAGCAGCACGTAACTGTCGTGAAACATTTTGGCCGAGTCGAGATCCAAGTCGAACGGCCGCTCCATGACGCACCAGCCTGTTGCTTCGAGGGCCTCGTCCTCGGCCTTGAGCGGTGCAAACACGCGCAGCCGGGCGGCTTCTAGAAAACGCCGCCGTAAATCCTTGGGCAAGGCGCCCTGGGTGGAAAAACGAGTGAAAGTGAGCGATCCGCTGCGGGCTCCCAAGAAATAGGTCCTTTCTTTTGGGGTCGCGGGCTTAGCACTGAGCGCCGCGTGCGTCCGGGGGGATCGATGCTAGCGTTGGGTGGGATGGTTGGTTCGACGCGGGAATGTGGGCGGATGCGCGCGAAAAATTGGGGGACATTCGCTGGTTTGATGTTCGGGATCGCGGCCTGCGGCGCGCCCGCGCCCGAGCCAGCTCCGTCAATCGGGCCGATCATGGGTGGCGCGGAGGTTGCGGGGGCCGCGCCAATCGGGCCGAGCACGGGGCCGTCGGCAGGCGGTGCCGCAAACGGCATCGACACCCTGGGCAGTCCGGGTCCTGGTGTGACCTGCGCGGCGCCGCAAGTCGATGACGCTGTTTTTGCACCACAGATCCTCAGTGATCTAACTCCGGTGCGCAGCGAGCTCTACACTTGGACCACGGACGAGCAGGCC
>DATCFJ010001007.1:0-15052 GCA_036509605.1 Polyangiaceae bacterium
CAACAAACCCAAGCAATGGTCGAGATCGCCATTGGTGAGCACGATGCCTTGGATCGGCGTGTCGCGCTGCGAGCGAGGGTGGAGCTTGTCGAAGCTCTCTATCTGCTGGCGTATCTCGGGAGATGCGTTGAGCAGAAACCAAGCATCACCGTCAGCGCTAACCGCCACCGACTCTTGTGTGCGTGACAGAGCGCGAATGGTGCCACGCCGAACGCCCACACAATTGGGGCAACCGCAATTCCACTGCGGGAAGCCGCCTCCCGCCGCGGAGCCCAAAACACGAATTAACATCTAGATGCGCTCGTTTGGGGCCGGGGCCCTGCTGAATCTCACTCAGCGGGTGCGGGGAGAATCCCCCGATTGACGAGGCCCCAAACATGTCTAACTCACAGACCGTTGTCGTCTTCGCCTTCGTACGAACCAATCTCTGCGCTCATGTCGATCTCTTCGAATGCCGGAGTTTCCCAGTTCATGATCCGTGCCTTTCAAGTGGAAAGCCTAACGGCGATCCGACACCGAGAAAATAGCGTCCATGCGCGGTCCGGTCAAGGCTGACCACTCGCCGAATCCTCGCAAATACGCTACTAATTCAGCCGAAAATCGTAGCTCGGTAGACGCGAATTGGTTGACCTAAATCAAGGCGGCACGGGCCCGCAGCCTCCTCCGCACGCCCAGTGCCCGCTGGTCGGGTCGAAGTTGCAGCCCGGGGAGACACCGTCCGACGGACAATCGCTGTCGTTGAGGCAGGTGTCGGGGCTCGGAGCGGTCTCATTGCTCCTAGCGACTATACTACCATGGTAGTATAGTTTCGAGGATGCCCAGAGGAAACCCAGCGATCAAGCTCGCCGTCACCGTCGATGCTGACGTACACGCCAAGGTGCTGGACGCGGCGGAGGCCGAAGGCACGAGCGTCTCGGCGTGGATCACTGCGGCCGCGCGCCGAGCATTGCTCGTTCGAGACGGTCTCGCCGCGGTTGCGGAATGGGAGGCGGAACATGGCGCTCTGACCGAAGCAGAGCTCAATGCTGCGCGTTCACGTATCGAGCGAAGCGCTCGGCGAAAGCGCGCTCGCCGATGAAGCGAATCGTGTACGACACAGGCGTTTTGATTGCCGCAGATCGCTCCGAGCGGCACACCTGGGCGGAGCATCGAGTTCGTTTGGAGGCGGGAATCATCCCGCTGGTGCCGTCCCCGGTGGTTGCACAGGCAAGCCGCTCTCCCAAACAGGCACAAATGCGGCGTCTACTTCGGGGCTGTGAGGTCGTGTCACTCGACGAAGCGGCAGCCCACGCCGCCGGCGCGTTGTTGAGCAAAAGCCGCACGAAAGACGTCGTTGACGCTTCGGTGGTGCTGCTTTCGATCCGTCATGGAGCAGACGTGGTCAGCGATGACGCGGAAGACATTCAGCGACTTCTGGCGGGAGCGCGCGCCAAAGTGTCGATTATCGACGTGTGAGCTACGCTGCCCGCCATCCGCCTCCGCGCTCGATCCGGACCTTCCGGGTGGTTTGGGGGAATCTGTGGGAGACCACCAATCGCGAATCTGCGGCGGGTATGGTGTCGCGCCTGCATGCGGCTCCACAGCGTCTCACGAGCTTCCTGGAGGTCAGCGTCGAGCCTGGCGTGAGCGTCCGCGTTGGTCACACCGATCAAACCAAGAGCCCGGAACGGCGCTAGCCTCACGCCCGGTGACTCACTTCAGTGCAGCGCCGCCCCGGACCGTGCTGGGGACGGTCGCATGGTTTTCTAAGCACGCGAGGGCTGGGCTTCACGGCAGCGCGCCGGTCACTACGCCCCAGGGCAAACCGCCGATGGCGATCTTCTTGGCCACCTCACCGCGCGCGACATCGACAATCGACAGGTCGTCGGAGGGGCCGTTCGCGGTGAACACGCGTTTGCCGTCGCCGTCGATCGCGATACCCCAGGGGCGCGCACCGACATTCTCGATCAGGTGATCGAAATCGCGTTTCACGACGTCAATCACGGCGATCGCCCCACCGCGACCGGTGGAGACGAACAGCTTTTTGTCGTCCGGTGAAAGCGCTAAGCCCATCGGGCGCTCACCGAGAGGCCCCTTGCCCCCGATCTTGATGGTGCAGAGCGGCTTGTTGGTGTGTGGGTCGAACACGGTCAGCGTGCCGCCGAACTCATTGCTGATGAAACCGATGCTGCCATCCTTGGTGAAGAGGACACCGCGCGGCCGCATACCGGTCGGAATATCGGCGATGACGGCAAACGTCGTGGTGTCGACCGCCGTCACTTTGCTGTCTTGCTCCGACGTGACGTACACGGCCTTGCCGTCGGGGCGCACGGTGACGCCCTCCGGCTCCTTGCCGACCGGTACTTCATGGACAATTTTCGCGCTCTCCAGATCGAGCACGCTGAGCGTCGCGGTCTCCTCGTTGGACACGTACAGCGTCTTGCCGTCGTGCGAGATATCGAACGATTCTGGATCTTGACCGCTCGGAAACGTGCGCACGAGCTTGCGCTCGATCAGATCGACCACGCCGATGCCGTCTGCGGAACGGTCTGCCGGCGGCAATGTCGATTCGTCGACGTTGGGTCCGCCACGCGGCGAGCCAGACAGCGCAACATACAGAAAGCGACCGTCGCGCGACACCTTCAGGCCGCGCGGACGCTTGCCCACCGCGATCCGCGCTTCTACCGCAGCGGTGTCCGGATCGACGACGACGATCTCCCCGCTGGCCTCCGAGCTCAAATACAGAAACTTCGGGTCCGGCTTACGGTGGCAACTCGGCAAACCCATGCAAAACAGCACGACGAAAGACCAGAGCACGCGGCGGGTCGGCATGCCGCTGTCTTAGCAGATGCCAGAGATTTATCACTGGCCAGTACTGGGTCGTCTCGCCGACGCGCTACGCGGCGCGCGCGCGACGTCGAGTGGGCCCGGACAGTTGGAGCGCATCCGACATGCGCCGCACTCTTTGCCGCGCCAAATGCGCTCGAAGCGCGCCTGTGTTGCATCCAGCAACAAGTGGTCATCGGTCGAGATGCCAAGCTCGAAGTTGCGACGCCCCTCGCCCTTCGCACCTAGGCCCGCGCCGGTGAAGTTCGCGCTACCCAAATAGAGATACGCGCCGTCGACGGCGATCATCTTCAAGTGCACGCGCGGGCAATGGCGCATCTCGAAGCGCGGCGTCACGAGCTGCCTGCTCCGCGCGAGGGACTCGCGAAACGGCCGCGACGGAATGCCGCCGTGCAGAATGCGCACCTCGACGTTGCGCCGCACCAAATCCGTCAAGCGCTCGGTGATCGACTCGTACTGTCCCCGGGCGCGGGCGCGCGTGCCGACCGGCGCTTCAAGACGAATATCCTTCACGTTGGCGGTGCCGATCCAGACCGAAACGCGCGCCTGTGAGAGAGCGCCCAGGATCACCTTGTCGTAATGCTCGGTGTCCGCGACGAGCGCGACGCGCGCCTCGCGTCGTCCGTCGTCCGTCGCGCGCGGGGCCTTTGGCACGCGCTGAAGATAGCACCCCTTCGGGTATTCCGCAGCGGCTCTGAACGGCTAGCGTCGCGCGAGCCGCTCACGCACAATAGCCCGCGTGACACCGCAACTGTTTCTGTTCGCGCACGGCGCTGGCGCGCCGTCGTCGCATCCGTGGATGCTGGACTGGGCGGAGCGCCTCGCGACGCTCGGCACGGTGGTGCCCTTCGACTACCCGTACATGCAAGGCAAGAAGCGTGCGCCCGATCCGCTACCAGTGTTGATGCGAGCTCATCTCGAAGCGATCGATCGGGCCCTCGCGCGCCATCCGGATCACGAGCTGATCTTGATCGGCAAGAGCATGGGCTCGCGCATCGGCTGCCATGTCGCCAACGAACGGCCGGTAGCCCGCGTGGTGTGCCTCGGCTATCCTCTCGTTGCGCCCGGGAACTCCGCCAAGCTGCGCGATCAAGTGCTGCTCGAGCTGGAGAAACCGGTTTTGTTCGTGCAGGGCACGCGGGATCCGCTGTGCCCGCTGGAGACTCTGGCGGCGGTGCGGAAGAAGATGAAGGCGTCCAGCAAGCTATTCGTCGTCGACGCTGGCGACCATTCGCTACAAGTCACCAAGACGCAACTCAAGCAAGCGGGTGAAACGCAGGCCGGCGTCGATGCTCGAATTCTGCACGTGATCCAACACTTCGCGCGGGACATTCCCGGTGAGTCCTCACCGCCGGCTCACTCGTAAAGCTCCAGCGGTAGCCCGTCCGGGTCGGCAAAGAACGTGAACCGCCGGCCGGTGTATTCGTCGACGCGCACAGCTTCCACCACCACGCCTTTGCCCTGCAAATCCGCGACGCAGGAGTCGAGGTCCGGCACTTGGAAGGCCAAGTGCCGCAAACCGCAAGCCTCAGGGTAGGACGGCCGCGCGGGCGGATCCGGAAAGGAAAACAACTCGAGCTGCGAGCCGTCGGGTAACGCCAGGTCCAACTTGTACGAACGGCGTTCGGCCCGAAATACCTCGGCCACCACGCTGAGCCCCAGAACCTCGGTATAGAACCGCTTCGAGCGCTCGTACTCCGAGCAAATGATGGCTGCGTGGTGTATTCGAGAAATGCGCATGGCGAGCAGACCGCAGCGTACCCCAATCAAGCCCAGGAGAGCCCAGCGTGCATAGTGACTTCACAATCCGCCCCGCGCGGGCCGGCGACGAACACGGCATTTTCGCGCTCGTCCAAGCCCTGGCCGAGTACGAGCACTTGAGCCACGCAGTCACCGGCAACGCGCAGCAGCTCGCGCATGACCTGTTCGGGCCGCGCCCAGCCGCCGAAGCGCTGGTCGTCGAAGCCGCGCCCGCGCGCGAAGCCCACGCACTCGAAGCCGCCCCAACGCTGGTCGCGTTCGCGCTGTTCTTCGGCAACTACTCGACCTTCCTGACGCAGCCCGGCCTGTATCTCGAGGACATCTTCGTGCTGCCCGCGGAGCGCCGCCGCGGTATCGGCAAAGCGCTCCTCCAGGCCGTGGCGCGCCTAGCCTGCGATCGCAACTGCGGCCGCCTCGAATGGAGCGTGCTGGACTGGAACGCCAGCGCCATCGCCTTCTACGAAAACCTGGGCGCGAGCGTATTGCCCGACTGGCGCATCTGCCGCGTCACCGCCGCCTCCCTCGCAGCCCTCGCCTCGCCCCTCTGAACCGCCCAAGCCATCGCCCAAGCCATCGCCCAACACTCGCTTCCTTTCGCGATCTGCGCGACGCCCCCGATCGCGCACCCGCCGGACTTGCTGCATCGGCTTCGCTTGACACCGGCATCCCGCCGGCCGGCGCGCGCCGCACCCCACACCGCCGCACGCAGAGGACCCACACCGCCGCACGCAGAGGACCCACACCGCCGCACGCAGAGGACCCGATGGTTGGTGTCACCAACCATTTCGCGATTCTCGGACTGTCTCACCTCACGAGTTTCGGAGCCGTCCGAAGGTGGTTGTGCTCGTCCGAGGTGGTTGTGCTGCTCGCGGAGCGTTGATCGGGTTGCCGTTTCTCTGCGTCCTGGCCGGTACGCGCCGCCGAAGGCTGTGACGACCCTCGCAGCGCCGCGTGACCATCAAAAAAACCTTTGGTAAGGCCTCGACAGTCATGACATGCGCTGCTATGCATATGTACCCCCATGCATATGGATGCCTTCGAGACGCTGGCGGACCCATCGCGGCGGCGCATTGTTGAAGCGCTGCTCAGCGGCGAGCACGCGGTGAATGACATCGTGGAGCGGCTGGACATTCACCAGTCCGGCGTTTCGCGGCACCTGCGCATTTTGCACGAGGCAGGCTTCGTGCGAATGCGGCCGGAGGGGCCGCGGCGGCTGTACTCGCTGCGCCCCGAACCGTTTCGCCAGCTCGACTCCTGGCTCACTCGATACCGAAGCTTATGGGAGGCCCGGCTAGACAAGCTGGGCGAGGCCCTCGAGCGCAAACAGAAGGCGCGCGCCGCCGCACGAAAGGACAATAAGTCATGACCACTCCGCAGGCATCGGCCAAGCGCACCATCGCCATCGAGCGTACCTACCAAGCATCCATCGAGGACGTCTGGGAGCTGTGGACGACAAAAGAGGGCATTGAGTCGTGGTGGGGCCCGGATGGCTTCGCGGTGACCGTGCAAAAGCTCGAGCTCTACGTCGGGGGCGTGCTCGACTACACGATGACTGCCTCCGCGGCTCCACAGATCGAGTTCATGAAGCGCGCGGGCATGCCACTCGCCAACGAATCTCGCATCACGTTCAAGGAGATCACGCCACCCAAGCGGTTGGTGTATGGGCACTCGATAAGCTTCGTCCCCGGCGTCGACCAATACAACGTCGACACGGTGGTCGAGCTCTCCGCGAGCGGCCCGAACGTGCACCTCGTCTTAACCATAGACGCGATGCACGACGACGTCTGGACGGAGCGCGCCGTCATGGGCTGGAAGGGCGAGCTCGAGAAGCTCGCCAAGCAGCTATCGCTCAGAACGAAGGCTTAGTTCCCGAAGTGGCATTGCTTTTCGTCGCGGTGTCGTGACCCACGGCTTTTAACGGCATTTCCTCGGGTTCTCCCGAGTTGCTGTTACCCGTAAGCGGTGCCGCTTTGGTGAATTTGCCTATTAGCGTTTGCCCGTTGCCCAACAGCGGCAGCGCACCGATCGGGATCACGCGCTGCTTGTCGGAATTTCGCAAGTACTTCTCGTGAGCACCCAGCGTCGAATGCCCGCTGAGCGCCATAGACGTCTGACTGTTCACGCCAGCATCGGCTAGCGCTTGATTGAACGCCCGGCGCCAGCTGTGGAAGTCGACGGGCTTGCTGTAGTCCGTCTCGGTGAACAGGGTGAGCTCGCGCGCGGTCGGCTCCCTGCCCTTGGTCGGCTCGAACGCTTCGAGCTTGGGGTTCCACGTCTCGAGCCCGAACGCCCGCTTCAGGTCCCGGCGGAACGGCTCCGCGTGGCTAGTGTGCTCCCGGGCTCCCTTCCCGGCGCCAGCGCCCTTGCGTGTGGGAAACATGAGCCCGTCGGCTGGCCTTTTGCTCTGAGCCCACCACATGGCCAGGATGGGGCGAAGAAGCTCCGGAACGGTCAGCATCTGCGGCTTGCCGCCCTTGGAGAGCCGACTCCCCTTCTTCCTCGGCGCGTAGCCCCACGAGAACTCGACCAGGTCGAAGCCTTCCCAGCGGACCGCGTGCAAGTCGCTGGTGCGGAGCCCCCCAAACATGCGCGCGACGCAGGCCATCACCTGGCGCTCAAGCACCGCTTCTCGAAACTGCACGTCGGGGTGCTGCCAGGTCAGGTACTGCATTAGCTCATCGTCCGTGAGCACAGCTCGTTCCTTCTTGCTGCGCTCCGACACCGCCGGCAGCGCTTCGGGAACCTGGACGCGGAGACACACGTTCTCCGGAAGTGTCTCCGCGCGCCAGAGCTCGGCCAGCACCACGCTCACGTCGTTCTTGATATGGATGAGCGTTTGCCGCGACTTGCCGCCGTTGCGTGCCTCCTCGAGCAGGCTGCGCAC
Organism: Polyangiaceae bacterium; assembly: GCA_036509605.1. Lineage (GTDB taxonomy): Bacteria > Myxococcota_A > Polyangia > Polyangiales > Polyangiaceae > PMG-095. Next base: position 7,472 of record DATCFJ010001007.1, read on the forward strand.
GTGCGACGCTTTGATCGCGCTCGGTTGCATCTTGGCCAGCGTCGGGAACGAGTACGTCTCGAGGCGATAGAGCCGGTCCTTGTGCGTGACCATGCCGGCGGCCTTCTGCTCATCGAGCACGCGGCGCGCAGCCTCCTCGAACGTCTCGGGCCGCTGCGCTTCTTCGCGCGAGATGTTGCCCTCGGCTATCAGCCGGGCCAGCTTGCGGCGCGCGACGGCCTTGTTCTCGGTATGCAAGCAACGCGAGATCCGAACGCGCTCGCCTTCGACTGTGGCGTACCAGCGACCGTGCCAGCCGTATTTTTCGAGCCAGTAGAGCTGCCCTTTTTGTTCACGTGCCATTTTCGATTCTCCTCTGCTAAACGTAAGCTGCCTGGCCTGCGCGCTGTCCCCCCCGTAGGCGCGCGGGCCGGGCACTTTTACATATTGTTTCGTTGCCCGTTTGTTACGTGCCCGCGCGACTCCCGGTGCTACTTGCTGGGCGCCGACCGTCGGGTGAGCCAGCTTCACGCGAGCCCCGTCGGTCGGACCAATTCATTCCGCGCCCATCCGTGCGAGCAAATCGATCTGCCCAACGAGACCCGCGAGGCTGGTCACCGCCAGGGCGGCCCGCTTGGCGTGCGCGGCGAGCACGACCGCGCTCATCGCCGGATCGTGGCGATCCCCAACAAGGACGGCGCGCATTTCCACGCCGATGGCTGCAAGGGCAATTGTCGTCGACGATGCCGCTGCGATCGTCCGGTCGAGTTCATGTGTTAGATTGACGTCGATCATGGGAGCTAATTCCTCTCGTGGTCCTGGGGTCCGGCTGTTGAAGCAGCGCGGGCCCCGCTGTTTGTTACTTCTTGCGCGAGGGCTTCTTGCCGTCCGCTGGCGCTTCGCCAAGGAAAGCATCGAAGCCTCGCGCCAGCGCTGCTCGAAAGCCGTCGGTACGCGAGGCCTGAAATCCAGGCTGCGATATCTCAGCTGCAACCTGATCCGCTTTCTTGAGCCAATCCGCGGGGACACGGATAGCGATCTGAATTGCATCACTTGGGGGGCGGGACATGCTCGCCAGACTAACATTGCGTTTCATACCAAAACCTTTCCGATGCATACCGAGATGTAGTGCATACCATTATATGACGCAAGCCGCATTTGGCAGACCACCGTAAGTGCCCGATCTTGCTCGCAGACTTTTCCGGGCTCCTCTTTGGCGCGGACCCACCGCGACGCCGAGCCACTCCCAGCAGTCGCGAGCGCGTTGACCATCGCGGCGAACGAGTCGACCCTTCGCGGTTCAACCTGAGGAGGGATCCATGCGTTGGTACGTCATGAGCGGCACGGAGACCATCGGGCCGGTCGGTGCCGACCTGATCGCGGAGTACTTAAAGAAGGGCGCGCTCGGTAAAGGAACGTTCGTTCGCGACGAGGCTGGTGGAGCGTGGATGCCCGTCGAGCAATCACCGTTCTCTGGCATGATCGTCGGTCGGCGATCGCGGATCGGCGCCAAACCTTGGCCGATAATCACGGCGTTTCTAGTCATCGCTACCGTAGCGGTTGCCTTTTGGGCCGTGCGCGGAAAGCAGGCAGCCGAGTGCGAACGCGCGGAAGCAGCCGTGCACGCGAAACTCGCGGCAAATGATCCCGCTGGCGCACGCGCGGCGCGAAGCGCAGCGTGGGCCGCTTGCCAGGACGCGGTGCGACTTTCCGAGCTCGATCGAGAGACCGTCGACGCGGAAGCGAAGGTAGCTGCCGCTGCCAGCGCGCGCAGGGCATCGCTTCCGTCTACAATCAGCGCGCTCAGACAGTGGTTCGAGAACATTGGCGTCGACTTCGAAAGGTCCCGATTGGCCGATGACACGCCCCGCCTCTTCGGGCAGACACCGGACAACATGACGCTGGTCGAGCTAATCGGACATGGTGACCTTCTGGAGCGCGCGTCTCTGACGTTCGGACTTTCGAACGAACTTCCCCCTGAGGTTATGGTTCGTAATAGCGGCGCGATCATAGCGTTCATGCGCGAAACCGGCTGGGGGGGCGGCCAGAGGTGGGCCATCGACTCGATCGGAAAGAGCGCGGTCACCGAAACTCACAACGGCGTGACTTACGAGATGCGCCCGATCGGCGATGTGGGCGTCTTTGTGCTTTCGGCGCAGCCGTCCGGGTACTGACGGCGTTCGCGGTCTACTCGCCGAGGGCTGTCGCGACGATTCGTGCCCCGAGTGCGGGCTACCGTGGAGCGCTGGCCAGCACTGTCAGAAGGCGCCCGCCGGGACGGTCTGCGGCGTCGACGGATGCAAAAAACGCCCGCTCACACAGTGCTTCGTCGGAGGCGAGCGCGTCGGTGTTTGGTGCGTGGCTGGTGGGCACCGGTGGCGGAAGGGGTGAGCGACCTCGCTTAGACGATTCGCGTGGAAGCGGCGATCGCTTTCTCCTCGTCGTCGGATGCTTCCGCGAGCAAGAAATCGATCTCCTTTAGGCGCTGCGCTGACTGCGCGGTCGGGATCGCTCGTCGCAGTAGTTCGGCCTCGGCTTCCAAAGCCTGCTTCTGGTCGTCGCTGGATTGGGCCATGGGGTGGAGGCTAGCACTCTACCCGGAGAGTCCGCGACTGGCAGAATGACTATGTCGCCGACGCCGGGTCTGGACGAGGCTCGGGGGTTCAGCCATCGAGCGGGTCGGTGCTGTTTGATCGGGATAGACCATGGCAGCACGTTTCACGTCATCAATTTACAACGTAACAACAGCAGGCGGGGACAAGCTTGCGATCGATGTAACCAACTCCATATCAGCAGGCCTACCGCCAAACAAGGGGCTCATCGACGACGTGGTCCGGTGGATGAAAGAACTCGGTTGCACCCGCGTTCTTGATTTCGGTGCGGGCGTGCTCCGTCATTCTATCCCGCTTCTGAAAGCTGGTTTCGAAGTGACGGCGGTTGAGTATCAGCGGGCCTACGATCGGCCTAAGGGTGCGGAGTACCGTGCCATCGCTGAGCGCTATCCTGGCTTCACTCGTCTCATGTGGCCTGGTGATTTCGTGAAGAGCAAAGTGAAGTACGACGTCGCCATCCTTGCGTACGTGCTTCAAGTAGTCCCGGTGAAAACCGATCGCGAGGTGATTCTCGAACAAGTCGCGAAGCGGTTTGACCAGAACGGGCCGAAGCGCCTGTACTATGCGTCGCGTTTTGGCGACGCCGTGGGACTCGAGGATTCGACGCGATACAATGACGGATGGGTGAAGGGGCGTGGCGCGAACGACCGTACTTTTTACACGGAATGGAGCGCGGCCGATACGAATGCCTTTTTCAAGCGGGAGGGCTACCACCGGGCCGGCACATACAAGGGGCCCAGCCAGCCTTACATCTATGAGTTCAACCCCGGAGTGATATGACAAGTCCAAGCGCCACCGCATCAAGTCCGAACATCGCGGCTCAAGAATCAGCTCGAGACTTGGTTAAGCTTCTTATTTCGTTGGCATCAGCAGTCGTGGCGCTGAGCGTCACCTTCGCCGAGAAAATCTCTACGGGTGTCGGCTGCGTAATCCTGATTCTTTTCGCTGCCTGGATCTGCCTGGCAGGCGCCGTCGTTTTCGGCGTGAACGCGCTGTCGAAGCTGGTTCACGCGCAACGGACCTCCGCGGCCACCTGGGCAGACATGACGTTCCCGCCCATGCGCCGGTCCTGGCGATCTTTTCAGGCCGGGATCGTGATGCTGCTTCTGTACGCCGCCGTCGTGGCTGGAAGGCAAGCGTGGTCGCCGATCAAAACATCGGCCCCAGTGGCGGGTGCGAGCCTGGCGCCTTGACGATCGCTGTCAGCGTCAGGAAAGTCGTCGGTGCGCGTCGGTGCGAGCGCCTGTAACCCTCTGGTGTTACAGGAAAGTCCAACTGCGCGCCCCGCCCCAATCACAAAGCGGGACGCGCAAACGGGCGTATCAGCTAGCGATGTGCCACGCGCCGGCAAAGAACAAGAATTTGGATCTTGTCACATTGCCCGCAAAGCCGGGAGCGGCGACATTCACGAGAGTGCCAACACCGTTGTCCGAAACGTGAATGATTCTGGCCGTATCATAGTTCAACACCTCCAACTCGCTGACCCCGTCGACGGCGCCGGAGCGCGATAGGATGATCGTGTGATCTGAAGTCCACACGCTATCGGGCAGCACGTAGGCGTCCGTAGCGCTCACCAGAAGCGTACGACTGGCGTCCACCGTCTCCACGAGGATGCGCCGCGGGGCCCATGCCGTGCCGCCAACCACCAGATTGGCGCTGACGGATAAGCCACCTGCGCCGGCTATCGTCATGCCGCCGCCGTCGATAAGCGGATCGATCTCGACCTGATTGAGCGCGATCGTCTGGCCCGATACAGCCGTATAGATCCCCAGCGCCCCGCTGAGGTAATAGACGCCGCCGCTGCGGCCATCGACGCAAAAAGGAAAGTCCGTATTCAAGGCGTTCATTTCCGCGGAAGTAAGTACGTTTCCGAAGGCGAAGCCACCTGTCTTGAACGGTGAAAAAGTCATCGGCGTTCCTCCTTCGTCGTGGCTGGGGTTGGGGCTGCGGGCGTCGTGCGCTCGGGAATCCTGAGCGCCATGAGTTGGTCGTGAGTGAGCGTGGCCGTCATGGGTGTGTCGAGGGGTGTGTCGAGTTGGTGCATTGCTATAATCCCTTGGGGTTATTGGCGCGGAAGTCCGCGTCTGTTGTCGAAAATCATTGAGTCGAAAGAAGGAAAAACGCGCCGCGGCCTCGCTCCGTTGATCCCGCTCAGCGCTGCTGAAGTGAGCGCGGCGCGAACAAGATGATCGCAGGAGCGAAGCCGGTCGCGGGCGCTGGTCGCAGTCGCGTGCCCCACGTCGAAAGGCTTAAGGGGCAGGCACACAACTGATCGCGCGCGTCGATGCGCGATGCGGGCCGTTAAGTCCGCGGTCGACGGAAATCTTTCATGCGCCGAATTGCCTCGGGTTGTGTCGGCTGATCTCGACACCATCGAAATCGGTGTGGCGAGCAAGCTCGCGAAGGACGCGGCGCTTGGCGGTCTTGGCGCCACCCGTGTGCTGCGTGTCGGGCAAGAACGTCAGGCACTCGGGAGAGCAGGCCAGTACTGTGATCAGCGTGTCGACCCCGTCGGCCGTGCGCACCAACATGACCAGGCGACCCGGCGCGCTCAGCACGATCCGCAGCGGCGCCGGTTCGATCGGCGCGTGCGGAATAGGCAAACCGTCGACCAGTTCAAGGACGCGGCGCGTGCCCGCGGGATCGTCTGGGCCAGGTGCACGCAACGTCAGCCCGGCCTCGTCGGGCGCCGCAACCAGGTCGTGTGGCGACGAGGCGATCGCGGTGATGCCGGTGATCAGCGGCCAAGGGGAGTGCAAAGTGATTGGCTCGCCTACGATCACGGCCAAAGCGCCCGCGATGTGCGTGCCCGCGACTGGTAGGCTGACGTGCTCGCCGCCCCCGCTAACTAGAATGCTCATGCAGCCTCCGGTGGTTCGGGGTTGGCGAGTTCCTCGAGCAGCTGCCCGTGCTCGATCTCTCGAGCGTGATCGATTCGATAGCGCGCAGCTGCGAAAGCATTTTCAGTGCGCAGCTTCGCGTGGGTGCGAAAAGCTGCGACCGCTCGACCGTCGGCCAGAGTCTGCAACTTGTCGGCGCCGTCACTCGCTGCCCTTGCTGTCGCGCGATCGGCTGCTGTCGGCGCGGTCGCCTGCGCGAGTTCCTGGCGAAGCACGGCGCGATCGAACGCGGACAGCTCCCAAGTCGCCGCGACCTTGTCCAGAATCTCGGTGGGACTTTTTCCGGAGACCTTCGCGGCCGCGGCAATTGCGGCTCTGTGTTCGGGGGTGACCATCAGCAAAAAACCTTCATGTTGATCGCGGCGTTCGGTTTGAGTCCGAGCAATGCGCCGAGATTCGTTTCGCCGCTCTCGAGCGCAGCGATGATCGTCTCGCGGGTGACGCGCTGATCGCGAACGATGGCGCGGAGGCGCATGCGTCGCTGATGCCCCATATTTGCCGGGTATTCGAGCTTTTCCATCACTGCGAGCGGGAAGCACGCGACCTCGATTTCGCGGCGCCATCCGCCCGGGAGGGTGATAGAGACTACGAACAGACCGGGCGCACGCGGTGTGAAGCGTGGCGCGCGGAGTGTGCTCGCGGTCGTTTGGTCACCGACGGGCTTGGGGGCGCGGATGACCTCGAGCGTCGAGCCCGGGTAGCGCGTCGAGATGTCGACGTGTTCGCCCACCACCATCTCCAGCGGGCGATCATCGATCGCGCAGCTGAAACCGTCGTAACTGAAGGCGGCCACGAGCGGCGCGACGTCGCCTAGGTTTGGCGCGCGGGGCGCGTGGTCTACGGTGACCATGCTGCCGGGTTGAGCTTGCGTGGCGTGGCTTACTGCGTGCATTTCGTTCATTGGTTTGATCTCCTTGATTGGTTAGCGTGGTGTTTCGACTCGGCCGCCGCGGTACTTCTCGAGCGGTGCGCCCGTCACTGTGATCTGGTCGCTCGCCTGCTCGGTCGCGCGTCGAATGAGCGACACACCGAGCGTCACGAGCAGTGAGACGTAATCGTCTTTGACGTTGGGGCGGCCGTACGTGTAACGCGCGCCGCGTACAATGCGTTGATAACGCAAGCCCTGCTGTCGAAGCTTCGGCGACGGCGGCCATATCTGGAGCTGGCCATCGCGCGCCCACCGACGCATCAGGAGCACGCCCTCGTGCTTTAGGTTCGTCAGCATCACATAACTGAAGCGGACGCCACTAGCCGCGTGCACGCTGAACATGCTCTCCAAGTACGGACCGCCGCGATCGTCGCCGATGATCTGGCGGCAGCCCTCTTGAGCGGCAATGCGGGCGAGCTCCGCCACGCAGCCGCCCATGCCCAGCGCGCGGATCTCGGACGCCTCGAAGCCGCCCACGCGGAACAACCGAAAAGCCGGACGAGTGGCGCGGGGTAGGATGATCGGCAAGCCCTGCGCGTCAACGGCTGGGCCAATATCGATCCCGCTGTGCAGGCCGCTGTTTGGCGGCGGTAACGCGCGCTTGTAATGTGTGCGGGGGTCGGGATCTCCGAACACGCCGATCCCCCAGGCAAGATCGTCGCCACCGCCCTCGGCAAAGTCGACCAGCATGAACGGTTGGTTCCAGAGGTACGCGGCCGCCGGTGCCTCGGTGGGATTGCAAGCGAGCCAATCCGGCTGGGGCATCCAAAGGCTCTCGTTCTCGCTGACGCCGCCCTCAAACTCCGTGCACAGCGTGTCGGCATCGCCGCCCGCAATCTCGAACGCGCGCTCGGGTGTGATGTCGCTCGACCATTCCCAGCTCGCGCCCGTGACGGCCAAGATCTCCCGCTCGTCGTCGTTGCCAAGACCACGCTCAACACGCTCGTAATGAATGCCGTCGCGGCCAAGGCCGGTCGAGATGCCCACCACCAGCGCGTCTGGAAATTGAGCCATTGCTGGCTCGGCCGCGGTGAGCAATGAGCGGTCCGTGTCGGTGTACTCATCGCCCGTAGCGAAGTGAGCGATCTCGTCCAGGATGAGGCAGCAGATCGCGAACCCGCGGGGCGCTTCGCTCGTGCTGGCAAGGGTGGCGATAGCGATC
>DATCFJ010001008.1:0-3431 GCA_036509605.1 Polyangiaceae bacterium
CGAGGCTCCGGCGTCACCCGCGCTGTCGCCGAGCTGATAGCCGTCGAATGAAACGAAACACCCGCCGATGGTAGCTGTCGCGATCAACGCCAAGACAGCCCCCGCAGCGGGTGCAACGGAGCGAGCACTTGAATTGGAACCGGGCGTCGTCACGGCGCTCTCAATCTACACGACCTGACGCCCGGTTGAGCCAACTAGACAACGCTTATCACTTCGTAGTCGGCCCTTTGGGCGTCGGCCCTTTGGGCGTCGGCCCTTTGGGCGTGGGGCTCTTCAGCTTGTCTTCGAACTCCTTGGCCTTGATAATTTCGGCCTGGGCCCTAGTCAAAAATTCGATCGCCTCCCTACGATGCCCGCCAAATTCCTTCTTGGTGTCTGGACTCTCGACGGACTTCAGCACAGCCACAGCCTTGGTGATCAAGTCCGTGGCCTCGTCGAACTTCGGGTCAGCCGCGTAAGCGGCGCCCGCGAAAAAGGCACCCGCAAGGCCGAGCGCACCAGCAACGAACACCGCAGACCGCTTGATTGACGTATTTTGCATGGTCAGAACCTCCCTCTAAAAAAGGTGAGTGAATGATACTGAGCCTACGCTTCATGGCCGCATTTCTTCCCATCGCCGGGTGCAGCAATTCCAGCACCAGTTGACGGCCATTCGGCCGACGCGCAGGAGGACGCTTTCGCCGCGGCGGATCGAAATGGATGTCCCGTGCGTAGCGTTAAGAATCTCACTAATCTCAGAGTACTAAGCGTTATCCGGTATGCCCCTCCGCGAAGACATCATCGAGCGTGCGAACGCGCGGCTCGGAACCGTGCTCAAGGGCAAGTGGCACCTCGACGCGGTGATCGGCATCGGCGGCATGGCGAGCGTCTATTCGGCGACGCATCGCAACCAAGCGCGCGTCGCGATCAAGTTACTGCACGCCGAGGTGGCGCTGGATGCCGAAGTAACCGCGCGTTTCTTGCGTGAAGGCTACGTCGCCAACGCGGTCGGTCACCCCGGCACCGTGAGGGTGCTCGACGACGACGTGAGCGAAGACAATGCGCCCTTCCTGGTGATGGAGCTGCTCATTGGGCAAACGCTCGACACCATGCTTGCGATGGATCCGGACGGCCTGGCCGCACGCGAAGTACTGCCGCTGCTCGATCAGGTGCTGGAGGTCCTGAGCGCAGCGCACGAGAAAGGCATCGTGCATCGCGATCTCAAACCAGAGAATCTGTTTCTGACCAGCGAAGGTCGCCTGAAAGTCCTCGACTTCGGCATCGCGCGGCTTCGGCAATTGTCGGTTCAAAGCGTTACCGCAACTCAAGCCGGCTCGGTGCTGGGCACGCCAGCGTTCATGGCTCCCGAACAAGCCCTCGGGCGCTGGAACGAGGTCGACGGCCGCACCGACATTTGGGCGGTGGGCGCGACGGCGTTCACGCTACTTAGCGGCCAGCACGTGCACGAGGCTCAAAGTCTGCAAGAGCAGCTCGTGCTCTCCGCGACGCGCCCTGCGCGCAAGGTTCGAGAAGTGGCGCCCAACGTGCCTGAGGAGCTGGCCCGCGTAGTCGACCAGGCGCTCGGCTTTTCGAGGGACGCGCGCTTCGCCGACGCCCGCGCGATGCGCGCTGCGCTGCGCAGCGCCGCACGGTCGGTGCTCGGTGAACCGTTTTCCCCGATTTCTCCGCGCATTCCCGAGTCCGTGCGCGTCTCCAGACACGAAGATTTGCATGGCGCGACGCTGCTCGCACCGGTCGAAGTCACGTCGGCGATCACCGGTCGGAGCGAGACTGGCACCACCACCACTGGCCAACCGGTCACTCGCGCGGCGGTCGTCAGTGGTCGACCGCCGCGTGGCAAGGCCCCGGTCATCGCGTTGTTTGCAGGGGTCGGGGTAATCGGCTTGGCGGCGGTGCTGTTTGCGGCGCGCCGCCACCCTAACGCGGATCCGAGCTCGTTGCCGACGGCGCTGCTGACCGCGTCCGGCATGCCGCCGTTAGTCGCCCGCTCCGCAGCCGCGCTACCCGCGGTGGCACCCATTCTGGACACCGCGCGCACGGCCGCGCCGCTGGCTAGCGCGCCACCGGCCTCGGGCGCGCACAAGGCGCTGCCCCTCGTCGCACACCCGCCCCTGCACCCGCCGCCTCCGGTGTTCGAAAAGGCGCAGGCGAAATCGCTGCTCGGCGGCGACAACCCCTTTGATCGCCGGCATTGAGTTGATGCTAAGGTCTCCGCGCATGCGCGCAACGTTCGGCTTGGCAGGGCTAGTGCTCGTCGGCACGCTGTTCGCCAGCGCGCCAGCGCGCGCCGATGACGCACGCGATCCGGCCGCCGCCGAAGAGCTCTTTCGGCAAGGCCGCAGCGCGTCCCAGAAGAAGGACTTCACGACCGCCTGCGCCAAGTTTCGCGAGAGTAATCGGCTCGATCCAGCGGTCGGCACCGTGTTCAACATCGCCGACTGCGAGGAGAAGCTCGGACGCTTAGCTACGTCGTGGACGCTGTTTCAAGAAGTCGTGCAGCGCCTGCCGAGTGACGACGACCGGCGCACCATCGCGAGCGAGCGCGCCCGTGCGCTCGAAGCGCGGGTGCCTACGCTCACCATCCACCTGGCGCAGACGGATCGCACGGACATCGTGGTTCGCCGCGACGGCGTTGTGCTTGGCGCAGCCAGCCTGGAGACTGCGCTACCCGTCGATCCCGGGGAGCACACCGTGGTCGTCGAAGCCCCCGGCACGCAAAGCGCGTTGTTCACCAGTCAAGTCGGCGCTGGCGAGCACGCCTCGCTGAACGTAAAGCTCGGCACGATCTCCACCACCACCGAGCTACGCACAGACGCCGCTCGGCCGACCAGCGCGCCCCCCGCGCATCCGAGCCACGTCGCGGCCTACGCGGCCGGCGGCGTCGGAGTCGCGGGAATCGTCACCGGCGTCGTCGCCGGTTTGATCGTGCTCAATAAGAAGAGCACGGTGAACTCTGAGTGCGACAACAAAGTGTGCAGCCAGGCCGGGATAGACGCGGTCCACTCGGGAAAGACCTTCGGCGTCATCACCACGGTCGGATTCGTGGCGGGCGCGCTCGGGCTGGGAACCGCCACGTATTTGTTTTTGTCGGCGCCCGTCGCCGAAATTCCGAGATCAAGCGCGTACCTCGTGGGGATCCGCGCTAAATGGTAGCGGCGTGAGCCAAGAAACCCTCGGACCCGATCCGCTATCCGTATTCGAAGCCTGGTTTGCCGAAGCGCAGGCGCTTGAGCCACGCTTCGCGGAGGCGATGACGCTCGCCACCGCCAGCACGGACGGGCGACCCTCCGCGCGCACCGTGCTCTACAAAGGGTTGGACCAAGGCCGCGTCTGCTTCGTCAGCAACTACGGAAGTAGCAAGGGCCACGAGCTGGCGCAGAATCCGCGCGCAGCGCTGGTCTTCTTTTGGGCCAGCTTGAACCGCCAAGTGC
>DATCFJ010001009.1:0-2414 GCA_036509605.1 Polyangiaceae bacterium
GCCATCGCGGTCTTCTGGAAAGCAAGCTGCTCGACGCGCAGAAGCTAGAGAGTCTCGGTATTCTCGCTGGCGGGATCGCGCACGACTTCAACAACCTGCTCACCGGCATCTTGGGTAATGTCAGCTTGATGCGGCTCGAGCTCGCGAGCGGGAGCGCATTGACCGAGCACGTGGATCAGATCGAAGCAGTCACGATTCGTGCCGCGGATTTGTGCCGCCAGCTGCTCGCGTACTCCGGAAAGGGCCGCTTCGTCGTGCGCCCGTTGGACCTGAGCGAGCTGCTTCGGCAGACCGCGCCGCTGCTTCGGCTCTCGGTCGGCAAGAACGCGACGCTGCGCCTGGATTTGGCGGAGATGCTGCCCGCCGTGGACGCCGACGCCACGCAAATGAGGCAGGTGACCATGAACCTTGTGGTCAACGCCGCTGAAGCCCTGGGTGAGCGCGCTGGCGTGATCGGCATCGCTACCGGCGTGATCCACGCCGAAGGGGACTACCTGCGCACGACGTTTCTCGCGCCCGAGTTGGCCGAAGGAAGATACGTGTTCGTTGAGGTCAGCGATAACGGTTGCGGAATGGGTCCGGCCACCCAAGCCAAGATCTTCGACCCGTTCTTCTCGACGAAGTTTACTGGGCGCGGCTTGGGGCTGTCTGCGGCGCTGGGCATCGTGCGCGGCCACAATGGCGCCATCAAGGTGTATAGCGAGCTCGGTCGCGGCACGACCATCAAGCTCTTGTTTCCAGCTTCGGAAGACAGCGCTTCACGGCTCAAGCAAGCTCCGGCAGAACCCGTGCTGCAGCGCCGCGGCACGGTGCTCGTCGTCGACGACGAAGAGGTCGTGCGCGGGGTCGCTTCGCGCATCCTCGGCAGCTACGGCTTCGATCTGATCCTAGCCAATGACGGCAGCGAAGGCGTGGCACGCTTCCGCGAGCAACGCGCAGAAATAGTCGCCGTTTTGATGGATCTGACGATGCCGTCGATGGACGGCGTCGATGCGTTTCGCGAAATCCGCAGCTTGGACGAGAACGTGCCGGTGCTGTTGATGAGTGGCTACAACGAACAAGACGCCGTCACACGCTTCGCCGGCAAGGGCTTGTCTGGGTTCGTTCAGAAGCCGTTCACCGCTGAGATGTTGCGCGAGCGGCTGCTCAGCGTGCTTCGCTGACATGCGCGCTTCGTGGCTGAACCCGGCCGGCGGGCTGCGCTACCACGCGCGAGCGCTGTTCGGTCGAAGGCCCTGGGCGCCGTTTCGCGCCGCGCTCGGCGCCTGGCTGGCAGAGTTCGAGCCACGGGTCCCGCGCGGGGTGCTGGTCGGGCCGAGCGCGGGCTACACTTTTCCGGATGCCTTCTTGCAGCGCTTCACGAAGCTCACCGTGCTCGAGCCGGATCCGATCGCCGGCTACCTCCTGCTGCGGCGCTTGCGTGGTCTCGGTATCACGGACTTGCGACTCGAGTCACGCGATCTACTGATTCTGCCGCTACTCGACAACAGCGCTGGTCTCGCAGAGCTGCTCGAAGCCGACCCTGATGCCAGTCTGATCTTTGGCAACGTGCTCGGCCAGACGCGCTTTTTGCGCGAAGAGACCGAGTTCGAGCGCTTCAAGTCTGCCTTTTCCGCGCGCATCACGCCGCTGCTCGGCAGTCGCTCGTGGCTTAGCTTTCACGACCGCCTCTCGGGCGCGCTCGCGCCCAGCTTCAACGCTCCGTTCCGTTCGCCCCAGCGTCTAGATGACGCCGCGGTGCTGCGCCAGCTGTACTCGCAAGACCAAGCTGGCGCGCCGCAAGAGCTCTTCGACCATGAGAGCGAGGGTTTCTTCCCTGCGAGCCTGCCGCACGTTTATTTCAGTTGGCAAATCGGCAGCGCGCGTCACCACCTGATCGAGGGCGTCGCGCAGAGCCGCTAAGGGCCCGGGAATGGCTAAGTCGGTCGATGATCGCGGCCGAGGCGCCCGGATGGCGAGGCGCGACGAAGGCGCATACTGCTTGTATGCAACTGAGGAGCAACGAAGCCAGCCGGGATGCACCTGCCGCGAGGGCGATCGCCTTAACCATTCCCGGGCCCTAAGCATTCGATTCGACCGTAGTGCCCGCAGCCCGGCGCGCTGATGAAGGCCAATGCAAATATATTAGCGGTCGCCGTCCTCAATCGCCTTAAGTCAAGTAGCGGCGTGCGGTTTGGGCATGCGTGGCTTACCTTTGACAGATGAATGCGCTTGCGCTCGCGGTTTTCGTGGCAGTCGCGCTGGCTCGCCTGTGGTTGTCGTTGCTCAATCTTCGACACTTGCAGCGGGAAGGGCATGTCGTGCCGGCGGTGCTTGCGGCTGAGGTCGACGGCGCGCGGCTTCTGCGCATCAGCGCGTATACGGCCGACCGCGTGCGGCTCGGGCTCGTGCGCAGCGTGCTGTCGACGCTTGCC